>JBBRSV010000097.1:0-18344 GCA_038245055.1 Chitinophagales bacterium
CCATAATAGTTCATAAATAATGCTTTTCAAATGCAACTTCTTGGTGGTAACTAACGGAAATCCTTTCTGCAAATCGAACCGCATTTGGTAACCAAATAAACTTCGGGTACCCGTTCCCGTACGGTCACTTTTGTTAGCGCCTTCCTTAATTATTTTTTGTAAGAGTTGAAGATATTGCTCCATCGGTGCAAGTTAATTAGTCTGGACTTAAATTTTACCTCGCTTATACACTTTGAGGAAAATATGTGAAAAGCTTCTTAAACTTATGCACCTGAATCATCTTAAAAATTGCCTTTTAAATGCTGCTTATATAATTAACTGATGAATGACTGCATGACAATGTGTTAAGTTAAAAATTTCACGCCAAGGCGCAAAAGGAGATAAAGCGCAAATGTATTCTTTGCGACTTTGCCTCTTTCTTGCTTTGCGAGAAAATATTAAATCATGTCGTAACTATATGAAACATAAAGAAGCCGGTCCCAAAACTTCTTCGTACACATGCAAACCTATAAAACCTTAAACTGTCTTATCTTTGCAGGTCAATTTTTGGAACATGAGTAGGAAAGGTAAGGTTTTAATGGCGATGAGCGGCGGTATAGATAGTACTGTGGCGGCTCTTATGCTACACCATGAAGGATATGATGTTGTTGGTATTACGATGAAAACCTGGGATTATGCCACAAGCAATGGCAATAATAGTAAAGAAACTGGGTGCTGTAACCTGGATAGTTTTAATGACGCGCGGGCTGCTGCCGTTCAGCATAATTTTCCACATTTTATTTTAGATATCAGGGATGAATTTGGAGACTTTGTAATTGATAATTTTGTTGAAGAATATATTGCTGGCCGTACGCCAAACCCTTGTGTGATGTGCAATACACACATAAAGTGGCGCGCGCTGTTGAAAAGAGCAAATGCATTGGGTTGCGATTACATTGCGACGGGCCATTATGCACAAATTCACAAGCACACAAATGACCGCTATTTTATAAGAAAAGGTATTGATGAAACGAAAGACCAGAGTTATGTGTTATGGGGATTACAGCAGGATTTACTGAGCCGCACTTTGCTTCCTTTGGGAACGTACCGCAAAACAGAAATCAGGCAAATGGCCCACGATTTCGGATACCCCGAACTGGCCAAAAAAAGTGAGAGTTATGAAATTTGTTTTGTGCCGGATAATGACTACAGGGGGTTTTTAAAAAGAAAGGTGGATGGCTTGGAGGAAAAAGTTTCAGGCGGTTTTTTTGTAGACCAATCTGGTAAAATATTAGGGCCTCACAAAGGCTATCCATTTTATACCGTTGGCCAACGAAAGGGATTAGATATTGCTTTAGGTAAGCCAGCTTTTGTTACAAAAATAATTCCTGAAACCAATACGATTGTGCTGGGAAATGAAGAAGATCTCAACAACAACAATATGCAGGTAAATGGCCTTAACTGGATCAAATACGATGGTATAACTGATGGTATGGAAGCCGTGACAAAAATCAGGTATAAAGATAAAGGTGCATTATCCAATCTTTTTTTATACGAAAAGGGCGTAAATGTCCGTTTCTATGAAAACGTAAAGGGAATTGCTCCCGGGCAAAGTGCTGTATTTTATGAAGGAGATGATGTGATAGGTGGCGGAATAATTCAAAGGCAACCTATTATTATTTAAGAAAGCCGGTTAAGAATTTAATTAAAATCGCAATTCTTATCGTTTCGTTTATCTTTTTTGCACCACTTGTCAAATACATTTTAATCATTTAGGTATGTATAAATATTTTGCCGGCCTGGTTTTTATTTCTCTTTTTTTTATTTCGTGTAAAAAAGAAAACGAACATTTCGTAACTGCATCTGTAAATGATTATTTTCCCATGCAGGTTGGAAAATATGTTACGTACAAACTTGATTCAACCATCTTTCTACCTTTCGGATCAAGAGACACTATTGTTAGCTACCAGGTTCAGGATCGTGTTGATGCGCAAATAACTGACAACCTCGGCAGGCCTGCATATCGCGTAATACGTTACATTAGAAAAGATAGCTCAAAAGACTGGTCGCCCAATAATACGTTTATGGTGGTACCTACAGAAAATTCGATAGAGTATGTTGAAAACAATCTCCGGTTCTTAAAACTTGAAGTGCCAATCAAACAGGATTTTTCATGGAAAGGAAACTCTTATATCGATACTTATTCAATCAACTCTGACCTTAAATATCTTGATGATTGGGATTATATTTATGACAGTATAGGTGTGCCACTTACAATAAATTCTCTTACAATTGACAGTACGGTAAAAGTTACAGAAAGAGATGAGTTTCTTGGCGACGACCCTTCAAACCCCGCTACGGTTTATGCTGAAAAAACCTTTTCTGTTGAAAAATATGGCAAGGGAATTGGCACGATTTATCGCGAGTTTTTGCATTGGGAATACCAGGGCCCACAACCCGGCGTTCCTGGTTATTATAGTGGTTACGGTGTGAAGCTTAGTATTTTGGATCATAATTAAATTGAATAATAGTTAGGCTCAAATGAGTGAATACCGCGCATCAATTTTTTTTATGAAAAATACCTGTTTTTTAATAGTTTTTTTGGCGCTAATTGCGCTTGATACTTCCGCACAATACAAAAGATATATTGTTCGTTTTAAAGATAAATCCGGAACTCCATTCGCGATTAATAACCCTTCAGCATTTTTATCTTCACGGGCTATTTTAAGAAGGACGAGACAAAATATTTCAGTTGATGAAACCGATCTGCCCATAACTCCGGGGTATATTGATAGTGTTCGTCTATCCGGCAACGTTACTATCCTTAACAAATCGAAATGGCTTAACCAGGTTTGTATAAAAACGACAGATAGCGCGGCCCTTTTAAAGATCGGCAACATGCCTTTTGTAATAATGACACAACTTCTCATGCAGCCGGCACATGTTGAAGCTCCTGTTAACAATAAATTTAATGAAGAAACTAATTCCATCGATGGAGCACAATCTGTTTTAAATGTTTTGGGGTTTTACAATTACGGAAATTCATTTGCCCAGGTACACATACATGAAGGCGAATATCTTCATGACAAAGGTTTTCGTGGCGAAGGAATGTCAATTGCAATTTTGGATGCGGGGTTTTATCACTATTTAAGTTTGCCGGCATTTGACAGTGTTAATAATAATAACCAGGTAAAAGAAACTTATAATTTTGTTACTAACGCTTCAAGCGTAAACGAAGATTATTTTCACGGTATGGAATGCTTTTCTATAATGGCCGGCAATATTCCGGGACAATTTGTAGGCACCAGCCCAAAGGCGAATTATTATTTATATGTGAGCGAGGATGTAAGCAGCGAGTCACCAGTTGAAGAGCAAAACTGGGCAGCGGCTGCAGAACGTGCAGACAGCATTGGCATAGATGTTATTTCCACTTCGCTCGGTTATAACCAGTTTGATAACCCCATTTTCAATAACACCTATGCTGACTTAAATGGACATACAACACTAATTGCAAAAGCTGCAGGATTTGCGGCAAAAAAAGGTATGATAGTAGTAGTTGCTGCGGGAAATGAAGGTGCAAATTCATGGCACTATATTACAACCCCAGCCGATGCGGATAGTATTTTGGCAGTGGGAGCTGTAGATGCATCAGGAAATGTAGCCAGTTTTAGCAGTTACGGCCCATCAAGTGATGGAAGAGTAAAACCGGAAATAGCCTCAGTAGGCAAGGGAACTGCGTTGGCTTCTCCCGGTGGCGCAATTGTGTACGGAAATGGAACCTCATTTGCAACGCCAAACGTTGCCGGGCTTATAACCTGCTTGTGGCAAGCTTTTCCCGATTTTACCAATATGGAAATTATAAAGGCGGTTGAAAAAAGCAGTAGCTTTTACAATGCTCCGGATGATAGAATTGGTTATGGAATTCCAAATTTTAGAATTGCCTTTGACGACCTCTCTCAACAACGGGCTTTAAAAAATATAAATAATATCTTAGGTAATGATTGGATCAAAGTGTTTCCCAATCCCTTTATAACCAATTTCAGCGTGGTAATAAAACCACTGCACACAGCCGCAGCATCGTTCCATTTATACGACGCGTCTGGAAAATTATTGGTTAAAAAATACGTTTCATTGCAGGCCGGTCAAAATCAACTAATACATTTTGATAAAATGCAGGCCTTAGGCAAAGGGCTTTACCTACTTAAGTTTAGCGATGGGCAAAGTAAAAAAACTATAAAGATGCTGGTCAATTGAGATGCGATGAACATTCAAATAGTGCGGCAAACAAAGTATCAGCCTGTATTTCATATCCTTTCAAATAGCTGATCTTCACTAATTTTAATGGAAAATTTTGTTCAATGAAAGAAACATTTTCCTCATTTTCCTTTTTGAATACGGAACAGGTAATATATAACAAGTAGCCATTTTCCTTTAACTGAGGAATGGCATTTTTTATGATATTTCTTTGCAGGGAAACATACTTGTTTATTTCTTTTCTATTGAAAAAAGCAAGTTGCTCCGGCGTCCGCGCCCATGTACCAGAACCTGTACAAGGCACGTCGGCAATAATAATATCAAATGATTTGTCAGAATCCGGAAAAGGTTTTTCTAAATCAGCAAGTACCGAATCGTAATTTGTAATGCCCACTTTGGCAAAACGCTTCTCCAGGTTTTCGAGAATATTTTTTCGTTTATCGCTTACCGTTATATTTACTTTTTTAAAGAGATCAAATGCGAGAATTGATTTTCCACCTGCACCAGCACAGCAATCCCAAATTATTTTTTCTTCATTCAACGCGTTAATTGCGGGCGAAAGCAGGTTAAATATTTTTTGAGAATTAATGTCCTGAACCACCGCTTCCCCATCAATGTTGATTATGCTATTTACTTTTTCATTATTCTTAAATGCAAGACAATTTCCATTTATTTCTTCAAAGATTAAATTGGCCTTCTTAATTTTATCAATTACACTTGCCTTAAATCCGGGACGGATTCGTATGAACAATTTCGACTGCTTCAAAAAGGAAATACAAAATTTTTGAAAATCAATTTCATGAGTTAATTCAGATCCTAAGTGAAACACTTTATTTAAATCAAAATCCGCCCGCGCGATTTCAAGCTTTTCATTTATTGGCAATTGAATTGAAGCATCCCATTCAGGTTTGTAAAAATTAAGAATCGGCGAGGGAATTGTTTCACAAAGAAAATAAGCCAGTAAAAACGTCTCTTTAAATTTTTTTTCACTACTAACGCCACCGATTACACGAAAATAATTATAACACAAGGATGTAATTATTTTCCTGTCCCTTGAGCCATGTTTTTTGTTTGAAGAAAAGTAATTTTTTAAGTACAGGTGAAAAGGCTGAGTACCTTTAAAAGCCGAAATTATTGCTTCAGCATATTGAAAATATCTTTCAAAATGATTGGATTTAGCTGATGAAAGAGCTATAGATTGACCCGGTTCCATTGGATTTTAAATTAGGTAATCAGTGCATTATAACTCCAGCAAAGCCTTTACGGGATCCTTGCCAAAAAGAAGCTGGGCGGGATTCTCAAGCATTTCTTTTACCCGAACCAGGAAGCTCACCGATTCACGGCCATCAATTATGCGATGGTCGTAGCTCACTGCCAGGTACATCATCGGCCTTATAACAATTTGACCCTTCACTACCACAGGGCGTTCGACAATATTGTGCATTCCTAAAATCGCGCTTTGAGGAATATTGATGATTGGCGTACTCATTAACGATCCGAAAATTCCTCCATTGGTAATTGTAAAAGTACCTCCGGTCATTTCTTCAATCGTGAGCTTACTCTCTTTTGCTTTTGTTGCTAATTGTACCACCTCTTTTTCAATCTCAGCCATGCTAAGGCTTTCGGCATTTCTTATCACCGGCACTACTAATCCTTTAGGTGAAGAAACTGCGATCGAAATATCGCAAAACTCATGGTAAACGATGTTATCGCCATCTATTCCGGCGTTTACAGAGGGCCATTCTTGTAATGCAAAACAGCATGCTTTTGTAAAAAAGCTCATGAATCCAAGGTTCACTTCATGGTGCTTTTTGAAAATTTCTTTATACTTCGTTCTCAATTCCATGATGGCACTCATATCCACTTCATTAAAAGTGGTGAGCATTGCAGTAGTATTTTTTGCCTCAACGAGTCGTCTGCTTATTGTTCTGCGCAGGTTACTCATTTTTTCAACTTTCTCATTTCTGCCAAAAAGCTCTTTACCAATAGTGCGGCCGGGATTAGAAAGCGCTTCTAACACGTCATGCTTCATTATTCTGCCATTGCTGCCGCTGGGCGTTACTTTATTTACATCCACTTTTTTATCAGCAAGAATTGCAGCGGCAATAGGCGTTGCCTTTATATCTTTTCTTTGGCTTGAATCGTCTTCTTTTTTTTCTCCAACTGAACTTTGCTTTTTATCCGCCTCTTTTGATACGGGTTTGGAATCTCCTGTTTTTAAATTTTTCCTTTCCGCTTCGGCATTGCCGGCAGGTTTTTCAGCCGAATCATCAATGGTGCAAGTAACATCTCCTATTTTCAGGGTATCATTTTCTTTTGCTACCGTGTGTAAAATTCCAGCCTTCTCGGCATTAATTTCAAAAGTCGCTTTTTCACTTTCCAACTCAGCGATAACTTCATCTCTGTCAACCCAATCGCCTTCTTTTTTTATCCACTTCGTAAGTGTTACTTCATTAATGCTTTCGCCCACAGAAGGCACTTTAATTTCTATCGCCATTTATATTTTTTAAGTACTACAAACCTAAGCTAAAATGAGAAATACTCAAGCAAAGTCCGTATTATAAAGAAAAAGCTGTCTCAATAATTTCTGCCTGCTCGAGGGCGTGAACCTTGGAAAAACCGGATGCCGTCGCGGCGCTTGCTGGCCTGCTGACGACACCAAAGTTTATTGAAGTGAGGTTCATCCTGAGAAAAGAAGCTGCGCCCATATTTAAGGGTTCCTCCTGGGCCCAATACCAAATTGCTTTGCTATATTTTTTATATAGCTTGTCCAGTTGTACCTGCGGCAATGGATAAATTTGTTCGAGCCGGACGATAGCAACATCATCCCTTTTATCTTTTTCCTTTTTTTCTAAAAGATCAAAATAAAATTTACCTGAGCATAACAAAACCTTGGTAATTTTTTTGGCATCAGTGACAGATAAATCATCAATAATTTCTTTGAAGCCACCGGAAGTAAATTCATCAATTGCGCTATAACTTTTTGGATGCCGGAGATTTGCCTTCGGAGAAAAATTTACCAACGGTTTGCGAAATGGCCAGGAAATTTGCCGTCTAAAACAATGAAATAAATTTGCTGACGTAGTAATGTTCGTGATTACCATATTTAGTTCGGCGCACATTTGTAAGAAGCGTTCCATTCTGCCGCTGCTGTGTTCGGGACCTTGTCCTTCATAACCATGAGGAAGCAAAAGAACAACGCCATTCATTCTTCTCCATTTTTGTTCTGAACAGGAAATAAACTGGTCGGTAATTGTTTGTGCTCCATTTGCAAAATCTCCAAACTGTGCTTCCCAAATGACGAGTGCGTTTGGATTTGCCATGGCATATCCATATTCAAATCCGAGAACTGCATATTCACTTAATAAAGAATTATAAATTCTGAAATGGCCTTGCTTGCCACCAAGATGGCTAAGCCGGTTATAATATTCATCCGTATTTTCATCTCTTAATATTGCATGCCTGTGGCTAAAAGTTCCTCTCTTTACATCCTGACCGCTCATTCTAACATCTTTCCCATCCTGCAAAATGCTTGCGTAAGACAATAATTCGCCCGTTGCCCAATCCAGTTTACCTTCTTCTTTATAGAGCTTTACTTTATCCTGAAGAATTTTTTCAACCTTTCGCAAAGGAGCAAAGCCTTCCGGTAAATTCATTATTGCATTAAAAAGCTTTCCAACTTCTTCTTTTGATATTGCCGTAACAGGCGAGGAATCAAAATCTGCGGGTGAAGCTTTTCTTAAATTTTGCCACCAAAGTTCAGGAGTTTGATAATTGTATGGAAGTGGATGTTGTTTGATTTCATCCAGGCGCTCCTGTAAATCACTCCAGAATTTCTTTTCCATTTCTTTAGCCAGTTCGGCTGTAGCATCATCGCCGTGCACCGTTAACCATTTTACATAAACTTCCCGCGGGTTTGGATGTTTGTCAATCAAGGAATATAAACCTGGCTGTGTAAATTTTGGATCGTCACCTTCATTGTGGCCGTGCCGGCGGTAACAAACCATATCTACAAAAATATCACTATTAAACTCCTGGCGGTACAACATGGCTAATTGTGAAACCTTAACTACAGATTCAACATCATCTCCGTTTACGTGAAAAACGGGTGCCTGAATCATTGACGCAATCGATGTGCAATAGTCGGATGTACGTGCATCATCAAAATCAGTAGTAAATCCTATTTGATTATTGATAACGAAATGCAAAGTACCGCCGGTTGAATAACCTTTTAATCCGCTCATTTGCAGCACCTCGTAAACAATACCCTGGCCTGCCAGGGACGAATCGCCATGTATAAGTATCGGCAATATTTTATCGTAATCGCTTTCATAAATCACATCGGCTTTACTTCTTGCAAAACCAATTACCACGGGATCAACTGCTTCCAAATGTGATGGATTGGGCGCCAGCTTTAAATGCATTTTTTTGCCGCCTGAAGATTTAATTTCACTACTATAGCCCATGTGGTATTTTACGTCGCCGCTACCCATAGTCGTATCAGGAATTGAACTTTTTTCAAACTCTGTAAATATTTGTTCGTAGGTTTTTCCAAGAATATTGGCAAGAATATTAAGTCTTCCACGGTGCGCCATTCCTATTATAGATTCCTCCACATTATTTTCAGAAGCGGTATTCAAAATCGCATCCAATGCGGGTATGGTGCTTTCGCCGCCTTCCAGCGAAAATCTTTTTTGGCCAATATATTTTGTATGAAGAAATTTTTCAAACATTACGCCTTCATTCAACTTTTGAAGGATCCTTTTCTTTTGCTTTAATTCAATCGGCTTCAACATTTGGGTTTCCACAGCATTTATTATCCAATCGATTTTCTTCGTATCGATTATCGAACTAAACTCAGTTCCTAAAGATCCTGTATAACACTTTTTGAGATGAGAAATAATATTTTGCAGCGAGGTTTTACCCAGACCAACAAACTTGCCGGAATAAAATTCTGTATTAAGATCTGCTTCATCCAGGCCAAAATACTTTAAATCAAGATTGGCGTTCCTGTCTTTTCTTTCCCGAATCGGGTTGGTTTTCGCTACCAGGTGGCCTTTATTGCGATACGCCAAAATAAGATGATACACAGCAAACTCTTTGTCGAGCTGCCCCCCCGCCAGGGGCACTGCGGCGACTGATGCTACTGCTTTGCCATTTCCGTTCGCTTTTCCATTTGTAGCAGAGATTGCAAAATCGAATCCCTCAAAAAACTTCCTGAGATCTGCATCTACACTTTCGGGGTCTTTTACAAAATCGGTGTATAAACTTTCGATATAGGCGGGATGGGAGCTGGTAATAAAAGAGAAATCTTTCATGATAATTAGAAATTTTAGAAATTCTACAGGAGCATATTGTGTGTGTGCTTTACACCTTATTTTAAATAGAATTTATCTGCTGCAAATATCGTTAGTTTTAGGTATATTTCTTTATAGAAACCGCGATTAACATTACTATTTATGTGATTTTTTTTGTAGAACCGGCAAACCTTTGTAAATGATCTTTTGATTACAATGGTATGTAACGTGAAAAAAACTCAAAAATAATTAATAACACTGATTTTTCTTAACTTAGAAATACTATCTTTGCAGCCCAAAAAATTATTTAATGGCAAACCATTCAGCAACAAAAAAAGATGTGCGTCAGAGTCGTAAACGTAACGAGAGAAACCGCTACCACGGTAAAACTACCCGTAACGCAATTCGTGATTTAAAGGCTATCGACACAAAGGCAGCGGCTTCAGAAAAAATACCCGAGGTATCTTCAATGATTGACAAGCTGGCTAAGCGTGGAATTATTCATAAAAATAAAGCCGCAAATTTAAAAAGTAAACTTACCAAGGGTGTGCAATCCATGGCAAAATAATAATATTTAATTTGTAGATGAGCCTGTTGCTTTTAGTAACAGGCTTTTTTATTTGTAGTAAAATCCGTTTTAATTTTAATGTAATTAGTTTCCTAAATTGAAGATAGTTTCGGGCAAACAGTTTGAATCTTAAAATTTAATTTTTATTTTATTTTGATGAAAATATTTTTCTATCTACCCTTAATTTTATTTTCTAATTTTTGCTTTTCTCAAGCTACTGTGTTTGAAAAAAGTGGAGGGAAGTCAAGCGCAACTTATTTCGAAACTATTCAGTTTTATAAAACCCTTGCAAATCAATCCAACGAATTAACCGTTAAAACTATGGGACTAACGGACGCGGGTTATCCGCTAAATTTAGTCTTGTTGAGCAGCGATAAAAAATTTGATCCTTCTACCTGGCACTTCAAGCACAAAGTCGTAATTCTTATTAATAATGGTATTCATCCCGGCGAGCCCGACGGTATTGATGCAAGCATGATGCTCGCAAGAGATATTGCTAACAAAAAGATTATTTTGCCCGCCAATATCGCTTTAGCAATTATTCCGGTATATAATATTGGTGGCGCTTTAAATCGTAATAGTTATTCAAGAGTTAATCAAAATGGGCCAGAGTCTTATGGCTTTAGAGGCAATGCGCAAAACCTTGATCTAAACCGAGATTTTATAAAATGCGACAGTAAAAATGCCCGCTCATTTACTGAAATTTTTCATTTTCTAAATCCGGATATTTTAATTGATAACCACGTAAGCGATGGAGCAGATTACCAACATGTAATGACATTAATTACTACTCAATATAATAAGCTTGGTATTGAATTAGGCGATTGGGTGAAGAATATTTTTGACCCTGCATTGTTAACCGGCATGCAGAATAAAAATTGGGATTTAGTTCCCTATGTAAATGTAGAAGATGAAGATCCGGCCAAAGGCTTCAGCCAGTTTTATGATAGTCCAAGATATTCTTCGGGTTATGCGGCACTATTCAATACAATTAGCTTTATGCCGGAAACGCACATGCTCAAGCCCTATAATGAAAGGGTGAGATCCACTTACGACCTGATGGTTACGATGATACAACAGGCAAGCATAAACGCAAATGCGCTTTTAGCAAAAAGAAAAGCTGCAATTGCAAATACAATGCGGCAAAAGGAGTTCCCTTTGAGCTGGCAACTTAATACTTCAAAATATTCTGAAATTAATTTTAAAGGATACGAAGCTGGTTATAAAAAAAGCAATGCAACCGGGTTGCCCGTTTTATTTTACAATCATGACCGGCCGTTTACAAAAAAAGTAAAATTTTATGATTATTACAATCCAGTAAACCTGGTTGAAAAGCCGCGGGCATATATAATTCCACAAGGATGGTGGGCAGTTATTGATTTATTAAAATTAAATCACGTCAAAGTAGAACGGTTTAAAAGCGATACAGTTTTAAATGTAGTAACCTATCATATTGATAATTATAATTCTGCTACCAGGCCTTATGAAAAACATCATAAGAATTATAATGTGTCTGTTTCTAAACAAAAGGACAAAATAAAATTTTTACGTGGAGATTATTTCATAAGGTTAAACCAAACTGCAAACAGGTATCTTATTGAAACACTGGAACCAACTGGTGATGACGGTTTTTTTACATGGAATTTCTTTGATGCGATTTTGCAGCAAAAGGAAGGCTATAGTGATTACAGATGGGATGAAATTGCCTCCAAATTATTAGAAAGTGATCCAGAGCTAAATTCAAAGTTTTGCCAAAAAAAAGAGGCTGATACTTCCTTTGCAAAAAATGCCAACGCACAACTCAATTTTATATATAAAAATTCGCGTTATTATGAGGCGGCTCATTTACGCTATCCTGTGTACAGGATAGATAATTGATAATTGGGTTATTTCTTTTTTTCACAAAGGAAAATACCTTAATTTTGCAGCCCAAATTAAAATTAATTTATTCACCTGCCGTTGTAAAACGGCAAAAATCAATGAAAATGCAGAATTACGAATTGATGGTGATTTTTACCCCTGTGCTTTCTGAGGAAGAATATAAAGCTGCTCAGAAAAAATTCACTTCATTTCTTACTGAGAATGAAGGACAGGTTGTGCATGAAAATGCCTGGGGACTAAAATCACTGGCGTACCCAATCCAGAAAAAGACCACAGGCTTGTACTGGGTTCTGGAGTACACTGCGCCATCCGACTTCAATGAAAAGCTGAAAGTTCAGCTTTTGCGTGACGAATCAGTATTGCGTCACATGTTCACTGCACTCGACAAATACGCCGTCGTGTACAATGCAAGAAAAAGTGGTGTATCTTCTCAAACCGAAAAAGCGGAGGTATAAAATGGCTAAAGCAAATGAAATAAAATATTTGACGGCTATTAAAGCTGAAAAACGGCCAAAAAAATACTGCCGTTTCAAAAAATTAGGCATTAGGTACATTGATTACAAAGACGCCGACTTTTTGAAAAAATTTCTGAATGAGCAAGGCAAATTGTTGCCCCGCCGTATTACCGGAAACTCCCTTAAGTATCAACGCAAGGTGAGCGACGCAGTTAAGAAGGCTCGCCAAATGGCAATATTGCCGTATGTAACAGATCTTTTAAAATAAGGAGGTAACTATGCAGGTAATATTAATACAAGACGTAAATAACTTAGGTGGAGCTCATGAACTTGTAACCGTAAAAAACGGGTATGGAAGAAATTTTCTAATTCCTTCCAAACTGGCTGTGGAAGCAAATTCTTCCAATTTAAAGCAGTTGGAAGAGCGGACAAAGCAATTAGCTAAAAAAGAAGAAAAATTGTTAGCTGAATTCAATAATGTTGTTAGCGTGTTACAGCAGGCTCCACTAAAAATTGGTGCTAAAACCGGTACTAGCGGAAAAATCTTTGGAAGTGTAACTTCCGTTCAGATTGCCAGAGCTATTCGCGAGCAGAAAGGCTATGAAATTGACAGGCGCCGAATTCATATTATAGATGATGTAAAAGAATTGGGAAATTATAAAGCAAAAATTGATTTTGGCAAGGGCCAGGAAATTGAAGTTGATTTCGAAGTAACTGCTGAATAAAATCGCACAATACTTTTGTCAGGCCCTGCTTCTAAAAAAGCGTGGCTTTTTGGTCGCAGTACATTTTGAAACAATTTTTCCTGCGTATAAATATTTTTTCTAACTATAAAGTCCGTTTCATGTAAGTAACCAAAATATATTAGTCTTGAAAAAATAAATTTTGTGTAATGAAATTTAAAAGAAAAGACTATCTTTATAATCGTTAATGGTTTTAGTTTTGTTTTCTTTTGGCTGATGGTTCTCTTTTTCTAGATTTCTTCAGTTCATTGTAGCTGCTAATTCGTTAATTAAATTTTCAAAATTATTTAAACAAAAGTTTTTACAATGAACATCTATGTAGGTAATCTCAGTTGGTCAATGACTGATGATGATTTAAGCAACTTATTCAGTCAATATGGTACTGTTACAAGTGCAAAAATTCTTAAAGAAAAGAATACGGGCCGCAGTAAGGGTTTTGGTTTTGTTGAAATGGAAGACGATGAAGCAGCAAAAACTGCTATCGCTACTTTAAACGAAAGCGAAGTTCAAGGACGTAAGTTAATCGTTAACGAATCACAACCTCGTCCAGAAGGCGGCGGCGGTTACAAGAAAAGCGGCGGCGGCGGTTATGGCGGCGGCGGCGGTAGAAGCAGCGGGGGGGGTTACGGCGGCGGTGGCGGTAGAAGCAGTGGCGGCGGTTACGGTAGCGGTGGCGGCGGTGGTTACAAGAAAAGCGGCGGTGGCGGTTATGGCGGCGGTAGCAGAAGCGGCGGCGGCGGCGGATATAACAAAGATTATTGATCCTGAATTTATATCGATATTTTAATCCCTTTCATTAATAATGAGAGGGATTTTTTGTGCAATTAAGATTCATGTTATGTCAATTATTTGATCTTTCAGCTTTACGAAATTTTATTCATAAATGCATAATGGTATTTTAACCAAAAGTGCTTACATTTTACTTGTGAAATGATATTTACCAGAACCAACCTTAATCGTTACATAACCTTCTTCAGTTCCTAATACTTTAACATCATTTGATCCGGAAATAACATTTCCACTTTCTAAAATACCTTCAGCATTTTTTGCAGGAATGAAAATAGTCGCAGTAGAATTTGGTGGAATTTCTGTATCCATCATAAGATTATCGCCATCGATTTTCCATCCATTACTTACTTTCCCGTAGTAAGTCTCTAAACTTGCTGAGGCATAGGTAAAATTTCCACCTATGTGCGGCTTTATTTTTATATGCTTGTAACCAACTCCATCCTCGTAAGTATCAATTCCAACCATTGAGCGATACATCCAATCGCCAATGGCGCCATATGAATAATGATTGAAAGAATTCATTCCCGGAGTTTCAAATGTACTGTCTGGCTTTATTCCGTCCCATCTTTCCCAAATAGTTGTTGCGCCCATTTTTACCGGGTATAACCAGGATGGATAAGTTGGCTGCAATAATAATTTATAAGCAACACTATCATAACCAAAGCGGGTGAGGACTTCACACAAGTAAGGAGTTCCAAGAAAGCCGGTGGTTAAATGATTATTATAACTTTTTACATTTTCAGCAAGACGTGCAGCAGCCTGTGTTCTTAAGGTTTCGGGAAGCATATCAAAATTCAATGCAAGAACATAGGCTGTTTGAGTACCAGATACCAGGCGGCCATTTGGTGTCATATATTCTTTTAAGAATGCTTCTTTTATTTTTTTCAAGAGCGAAGTATATTTTTCAATATCATCTTCTTTATGCAGTACCGTAGCTGCATTAATTAAAAGTTGGGTTGAATGCGCGTAAAAGCATTGGGCTATTAAATATTTATCAGTAACGGCTGCTCTTCCATCATTATCATCTTCTGGGCGATAAAATAGCCAATCGCCAAAATGGAACCCGGTATTCCAAAGATCATTGATACTCTTTCCATGCATATATTCCACCCATGCCTTCATACTGCTGTACTGATCTTCCAATACTTTTAAGTCGCCATAAGCTAAATATATATTCCATGGAACTATTGTTGCAACGTCTGCCCAGCCGGCTGAGCCAGCAGCATTGGGGCCTAACACATTTGGAACTACAAAGGGAACACTACCATTTACCTGGTCGGCTGCTACGTCTTTCAGCCATTTAGCAAAAAAATTATTTACATTCATATTAAAGGTCGCCGTTCTTGAAAAAACTTGTGCGTCTCCGGTCCAACCAAGACGCTCATCTCTTTGCGGACAATCTGTGGGCACATCAAGAAAATTTCCTTTTTGGCCCCATTGAATGTTATGTTGTAACTGGTTTATAAGTTGATTTGAAGAAGTAAATGTTCCAGTCGGTGCCATATCAGAATATAAGGCCACGGCGGTGAAATTTTCGGACTTAATTTCTCCGGGATACCCTTCTAATTTTATGTACCTGAAGCCATGCCAGGTAAAATTCGGTTCAAAAGCTTCGTCACCTGAGCCATTTAAAATATAAATATCTTCAGCTTTTGCATGGCGCAGATTATCGGTATAAAAATTTCCCTCTTTATCCAGCACTTCAGCGTGGGAAATTTTTATGGAATCACCTTTGTTTCCATTTGCAATTAAATGAACCCAGCCAACGAGATTTTGTCCAAAATCCAGGATCTGTTCTCCTTTTGGCGTTTTAAAAATGCGGACTGGCTTAAATGTTTCATGCCTCGTCACAGGTTCATTATAGGTAGCAATCAATATCTCTTTTGAATAATCTTTTGTTATAACTCCATCCCAATTTGCATCATTAAAGGCCGGTAATGCCCAGCCCGGTTTATTTAACCTTGCATCGATAATTTCACCATTATAAATTTCTGCATAACGAATTTCAGCAGTTGAGCATTTCCAACTTTTATCAGAAGTAACAAGTTGGTTGGATCCATCGCTATAAATTATTTTCATTTGAAAAAGTAACGCGATATCTTTTCCATATACATTTATGTTATTACTGAATCCAATAATTCCCCGATACCACCCATTTCCCAGTGTGATTCCGATAGCATTATTTCCTTTCGATAATAAATCGGTTACATCATATACCTGATATTGGAGGCGATTTTTATAACTTGTCCAACCCGGTGTCAGACAGGCATTGCCAACACGATGCCCATTTATTTGTGCCTCATACAAGCCGTGCGCTGTAACATAAGCCATGGCCGATATTATTTTTTTGTTGGTAAAAAACTCCTTTCTGAAAATAGGGCTGGGCCTCATTACACTATCTTCTGTACGAGGGCTTATCCATTTTGCTTTCCAATCTGCAACGTCCAATAAAGCCATTTGCCACAAGCCGGGTGCACTCCATCCAGATGGTTTTCCCTTATTGTCCCAAACACGCACTTTCCAATAATATTTTGTTTCACTTTTTAAGGGACTACCTCCATAGGATACAAACACCGATTTATCAGAAGATACTTTACCACTGTTCCAAACATCTGCATCAACTTTTGCCGAGGAAGAAACTTTGATTTCGTATGCCGTTTGCATAACATTTCTCTTATCAGAAATTAATTGCCAGCTCAATCTCGGGTTGGCATTTTCTACAGAAAGGGGATTTGTTTTATTTTCTGCTAAAAGATGTTGGACTTTCACTTGTGAAAAAACCGAAACCGACAGAAAAAAAGAAATGATATAAATAAAAAAAAATTTAATCATAACAATGGAATTATTTATAAATAGAAACAGGTTCTAAATTAAGTTTAATAAATCTCGATTGGGCAAAAAACTTTTAAAAAAAATTTGCCTTTGATGTCTGAAGATTTGTAAAGAAGAAAAACTAGAATTTTATTGGCCGAATGCCAAGAAACTTATTCTTGAATGAGGTGCTCATTAAACCCCAGGCTCACGAGTTTTTCGAACGCATCCCATATTTCAGTTGGTATTGGCTGATAAATCTGGAATCCTTTTGAGGGATATATTTTGATTCGCTGTAAATCACCGGTCATAATATTTATGACTCTCTCAATTGTAATTATATCAGTGGGATAATCTTCAAATGCTATTTGAGGAGAAGTGACCAGAATATTTTTTTTCGGCCAATGTTTTTTAAACGTGGCAAAAGACCTGCGTTCCATGTAAGGTTTTTGCACCAAAATAAAGTTGTTTAATACAATCCCTTTTTCTTGCAATAATTCTTGTGTAAATAAAATATTCTCGCCGGTATTTGTTGAGCGATTCTCAATTAATATTGCGCTTTCCGGTACGCCACGCTTTAGAGCAACCGCGGCAAATTTATCAGCTTCAGGTTCAGTCCATATATTTTGTGTAAGATTTCCTAACCCTCCGGACATAATAATTAATGGAGCCCAGCCTTCAAGGTATATGTCTGCAGCTCTTTCTGCCACCCTAAGATCATGGCTTCCTAATGCTAAGATGCAATCTGCTTTCGTTAACCCATGATGCATGTGGTGATAGTCCCAAAGTTTTTGAGCCAGTGAAATTATTTCCGGTGTGATCATTTTCTATTTTTTTTCTTAATAAAATTTGATTGGCCAAAAATATTAATAAAAGGTTGTTATACCTGTTCAATTTCTATTAAACAAAAAAAGCCTTTCAGAATTAACTGAAAGGCTTTAAATAAATATGGCAGCTACCTACTCTCCCACATTGTTGTGTAGTACCATCGGCCATGAGGGGCTTAACTTCTCTGTTCGGTATGGGAAGAGGTGAACACCCTCGGCAAAACCACCATAAAAAGGTATGTTGAAGGTTGAAAGTTGCCGGTTTAATAAAACCAGCATTTAACACATGCCTTGAACAATTGATTTTGTTGAGAATGAATAATGAACGGGTTCAATATTCAAATAATAAATTAACATAAAGGGAAAGTTATAATACCAAGACAAGATTGTAATTAAAATAAAAAAATAAAGCTTACGGGCAATTAGTACTACTCGGCTTTGACATTACTGCCTTTATACCTGTAGCCTATCAACGTCATAGTCTTTGACGACCCTTAAAAGAAAACTCATCTTGTGGTTGGTTTCACGCTTAGATGCTTTCAGCGTTTATCCGATCCGTACATTTCTACTCTGCATTGCACCTGGCGGCACAACAGATTCACCAGCGGTACGTACGACCCGGTCCTCTCGTACTAAGGTCATGTCCACTCAATTTTCTAACGCCCATCACAGATAGGGACCGAACTGTCTTGCGACGTTCTGAACCCAGTTCACGTGCCACTTTAATCGGCGAACAGCCG
>JBBRSV010000098.1:0-18343 GCA_038245055.1 Chitinophagales bacterium
AAAGGTTTTTGAGTTAAATAATAAAATGTTGAGAAGAATAAAGACAGTTAGCTTTCTGAGGGGACAGGTTGGTGCTTTTTAAATACCTGCATAAGGTAGTGACTTTGAGTTTAAGATGCAAGTTTTGGGGGAGAATTCTGGAGTTGGGGTATTTTTGTGGGATGGCAGATGTACATACTAAAGCACAGCGCAGTTATAATATGAGCCGGATAAAAAGCAAGGACACCAAACCGGAAATGCTGGTACGCAAATTTCTGCATGCCCATGGTTTCCGTTACCGCCTGCACGATAAAAAATTGCCCGGCAAACCGGATATTGTTTTACCGAAATATAAGACCGTGATTTTTGTGCATGGTTGCTTTTGGCATGGGCATGAAGGTTGCAAATATGCTACTATTCCAAAAACAAGAACAGAATGGTGGAAGAATAAGATTGGGCGCAATTTTAAACTTGATAAAATAAATTCAAATAAGCTTAAGAAAACTGGTTGGAAAGTAATGACTATTTTCCAGTGTAATCTAGTAAATAAAAAGATTGAAAGAACGCTTCAAAAAACAGTTTTACGTTTAAGACAGAATTAAAATTTCATTTTTTCTTCTTCCATAACTTTTTTTGCAAATGCCTCTGCAAGTTTTACTGGGACAGCATTTCCTATTTGCTTTGCTTGAATTGTATATGCAGGAAAAAGCATTTTATAGTTTTTGGGGAAGGTCTGTATTATTAGCCCTTCAAGGATTGAAAGCCCCCTATCCTGGGTGGGATGTGCAAATCGCCCGTTGGTTATACTGGTAAATTTTGTAGTTAAAGTTCCGCATGGAGTATTCCAACGTAATCTTGCATACACGTCTTTATGACCAACATAATCCCCTTCTTTTCTTGAATTCAAACGCAAATCTATTGTCCATTTTTCCATTCCATCTCCTGGTTTATTCTGAAGTTTTAATCTTTGTAAGTTAATTTTGTCAAGTTTTCCAGCAACATGATTTTTTAATTTCGCATGTTGTTCACCAGCTTTTATTTTAGGCAAATTTGAAATTATTTTCTCTAGACTTATTACAGACTTCAGGCCTATTTTATCTCCGTGCGTAATATTTGGGTAGTCAATTTTTCCATCTCTTTTTGCAAAAAGAATCATCCTTTTTCTAGATTGAGGTACACCGTAATTTTTTGCATTTACAATCCTAGGTTCTATATTATAATGCGGGTGTAAAGATTCGATAAAACTATCAAGTATAATTTTATTTTTAGGAGAATTTAACCCTTGAACATTTTCTAAAAAAAGATATTCCGGTTTGAGCTTTAAAATAATCTCTGAAAAACATTGTAGCAACCCCCTCTCTTTTTTTCTTCCCTTAAGATTTTGAGTAATTGTAGTAAAGGGTTGACAAGGAGCACAACCTATTAAAACCAACTTATCATTTGGTTTCAATAACTCAGATATTTTTTTTGTATCAAAATTTGTTATGTCTTCTGCAAAAAATTTAGAAGAGGTCCCATTGGGTCTAATATTATTAGCTTCATAGGTTTCTTTACACCTAATATCAATATCTACACCTGCAATTACATCTATTCCCATATTCAAAAAACCTTTTGTAACCCCGCCTATTCCACAGAAAAAATCTATTGCCTTTAATGCCATAACTTATCTTAATTATTTCATGCAAGTTAAGTCAAAAATAAGCCTAATGAAAAACACTTCTATGAAAGCATTTCCTGGTTAAATATCATTCATTTTTGTGCTTTCCTGGAGCCTCCTATAAAATTACGTATATTGAAACAAAAAAGAATATCAAAGAATGGGGAAGATAACAAAAAATCAAATTGCAGAAGACTTTTCTCCAGACCCTTTAGCACTGTTGGAATCGAATAGAAATCTGGGATATTCAATAGAAGAGGCTGTTGCAGATCTAATAGATAACTCTATTACCGCCGATGCTACTAATATTATTATTACTCTAGACTGGAACAAAGGGCATCCTATTTTTATATTGTCTGATAATGGTAATGGCATGAGTGAAGAAAAGTTGATAGATAGCTTCAAGCTAGGATCGCTTGAGCAAAGAAATCCAAAAGATTTAGGCAGATTTGGATTTGGGATGAAAACCGCTTCATTAAGCCAGGCTAGAGAATTAATTGTAATCTCAAAAAAAAGTGGTCGGAGTGTTGTTTTAAGAAGTCTCGATTTAGATTTCATAAAAAATAATGATAAGAAATGGAATCTTAAACATTGCGATATAAGCGACTTTAAAAATGAAATAGATGAGTTAAATAAAACTAAACATGGGACTATTATTTGTTGGAAGAATTGGGACCGTGCCCCTGAATTGGAGGATGATTTCATTTCTTTGATTTCAAAAATTAGTGATTATGCCTCAGTATGCTTTCATAGATTTATTGAGAATGGGATAAAAATTTATTCACATAATGAGTTATTAAAACCAATTGACCCTATTCCAAAGGGTAGTCAGAAATATTCTGAAATCCCTTTAAGGAATCATAAAAATTCAAAACAAACTGCCTATATATTAAAACATCCGAAATTCTGGGAGCAAGAGTATGATACGATGCCCCAAATCAATTCATACAAGCTTTTTAATGGTTTTGCTTCACAACAGGGTATCTATATATATAGATGCCACAGATTACTTAACCCCAATGGCGGTTGGTTGGGAGTTATTAAAACTATTAATTCATCTAAATTGGCAAGAGTTACGATTGATTATCCGAATTCTGCTGATAAATTATGGAGTCTTGATATAACAAAGACGAATGCAACCATTCCTTATCAATTTAAAAAAGAAATTGAAAAACTAATTGAAAACACCAAACTAGAGTCGGTTTCTAAAATAACCAGGGGGGTAGCATCAATTAAGAATAAAATTAAAACTTATTATGATAATTCACTGATATGGGATGAAAAGGAGGATAAAGATTTAAGGTGCTACAGATATTATCCTAACATAGACCATCCTATATTTCAAAATCTTATTGAGTCAAAAAGAATTGATAAAAAAATAATGAATTTTATTTTTGATTTAATATCTGAAAACTTGCCGATAGCCTCAATAATAGAAAACAACGATCATGATTCAGGCAAACACGACCGAATGAATAAACCTGATCAATTAAATAAAGAGGAATTAATCTTTGCAAAGGTTATTTATGAAAGGCTAAAAATTGAAAAAAACAAAGCGACAGCTTTAGATTTCTTATTTAAATGTGAACCATTTTGCTATCATCAGGAACAAATAAAAAAGTACTTGTTATGAATGACTTAATTGAAAAAAGGATAGTTGCATGTTATCAAATGGTAGACAATGCATTTAAGAATTCAATATATGGGATAGAAGAAGCTATAAATATTTTCGGAGATATTTTTTATTCTAAATTGGAAATAGCAGACAAAGACAAACTAACTCTTGATGAGTTTAAAAGCAAAGTCCGGGAATTCACAAAAGAGAAAGATCCACCCAAAGTACTGAAAGAATTATATATTGATCCATGGCTAGAGCCTGTGTGGAGGGGGAATGATAAGAACAATTGGAACAATTATAAAAAGACCCTTGAAGACGAGGGCAAGGAAAAACTTGTTTCTCAATTAGACGCTGATACCTTTGCTATTCTTGATAGTTGTTATAACCCTAGAACAGAAGGACAATGGGAAAGACGTGGATTGGTATATGGACATGTACAATCGGGTAAGACAGCTAACTATATTGGACTAGCAAACAAAGCGTTCGATGTTGGCTATAAGATTGTCATAATATTTACGGGAATGACCGAGGATCTTAGAAAACAAACTCAAGATAGAGTTAATTCCGGAATTATAGGCAAAAATGAACATAGTGAAAAATATGGTGTTGGACGCCAACCATCCCACAAACCTGACAGCATAAAAGGGGCAACAAATATATTTCTTGACTTAAATTCAAAAAACGTCCAAACCTTAATAACCAACCTAAGTCTGGATCAAAATATAGTCTTTGTTGTTAAAAAAAACGTAGCCGTTCTAACCAGTTTGATCAAATGGCTAAATAAAAAAAGTATTGCACAAAACCCGAATCAATATAAAATAATTAATACTCCTTTTCTCATTATCGATGATGAGGCAGATAACGCTTCAATTCAGTCGTTATCAAAAAAAGACTATCAAATTGAACAAGATGCACTTGCAATTAAAGAAATAGAAGATATTGATGAAACTGATTTGACCCCGGCTCAGATGCAAACTCTTGAAGATGCAAAAAACAAAACGATTAAGGCGATTAACAGAAATATCAGAATTTGTCTTTCTCTTATAGCACAAAAGTCTTTTGTAGCATATACTGCTACACCTTATGCAGTAATTTCTCAACGAACAGAAGGAATAGAAAAAGAATGGGAGATTGAAAGTGTAAAATACTTAATTGATGAAAATTCGGATTTATTTCCTGAGCATTTTATTATTCCATTGGATCCGTCTCCAAAGTATATGGGAATCGAGAAAATATTCGGTTCTGAAAGAGTAGAAGGTTTACCAGTTTTATCGGTTATTCCCGAACAAGACAAACTACATTTTCCTATCGGACGAAATTCTGACTACTCTTTTAAAATAATCCCAGAAAGTTTGGAGGATTCAATTATTCATTTTATTGTAGCAGTATTTATAAGGGAATCAAGAAATCAAAATCAGCATAACACTATGCTGGTGCATACCTCGCATAAAGTAGATAAAATTGATTACGTAGCATTTAAAATAGAAAAATATTTGCAAACTGTAAAAGATAAAATCAAAACTAATCCCAATTTTATATTAAAATTCAAAAAACAACTTCATTTAGTTCGGAACAATTCAAAGAATAAATTATTTGAAGATCATTTTGAATTGAACTTAGAAAAGTATATTATACCTGATGAAATTTCAGTAAACCATATTTATTCAATTATTGATAAAGTAATACTCGTAAGCTATCATTCTAAAGAAAAGGAACCTTCATTAAAACACTTTAACCATAAACTTATATATCCAAACCTAGAAAGAGATCCTGAAGAAACAAGAGTTTTCATAGTAGTGGGGGGGAACAGGATTTCAAGAGGATTTACACTGGAAGGGCTATCTACATCTTATTTCGTAAGGGAATCAGGCACTCAAGATACATTATATCAAATGGGGAGATGGTTTGGATTTAGAATAGGTTATGAAGACACTATCCAAATTTATCTACCTAAAGATCAGATTGCTTGGTACCGTGATATATTAAATCTGGAGCTTGAGTTAAGAGATGACTTGGCTCAGATGAATGATCGTGAAATGACGCCATCAATGTGGGAAATAAAAATGGTTAACAGTAAATCCTTTGAAAGCTTAAATAAGAAATTAAAACTTTGTGACGAGAATAAACTACGTAACACTAAAAAGAAAAAGTTTTCATTTGGCGGCACCAATCAAATGACTAAACATTTTAAACGTGATAACAGAATTCACGAAACAAACTTAAATATTACAAAAGAATTTATTAACAACATTGTTCAAAAAAACAATTTCCTAAGAAACCCATTTGTAGAGGTCGATTCTCCTAATATCAATTTTTTGAATGTCTCAGTATCAGATGTTTTATTATTTCTTTCAAAATATCAACTTCACCCCAAAGATGAAATACTTTACACAGTCCAAAGTTTTTTAAATATAAACAGCTCTTTACTAGATTCCTTTTCTGTTGTGCTTAAACAAAATATCTATAAGGAATCAAACGAACTAATTCCTCCTTGGCAAATTAAGGGAGTTAAAAAAAACGTAACAAATTTAGTTAGAGGAGATAAGGACGAGTCAAATAAAGAGTATTACTTTAATAATAATTTGCTAGACGCTGACAAGGATAATACTTTTGACATTATAGATACTGCTGTAAAAGCCGCAGAATACAAAAAATACAAAGATTTAGGGAAGGGGGCAGTTTACATTGATAGCTTAAGAGATGAAAGTAGAAAAGCTCTACTTATTATTTATATTATAAAGGGTTTAATGGAAAAGGATAAAGATGAAATATCTTTTCCTAGTATATATTTAAGATTACCAAATGTGGGAGAGCCGGTAGAATATACAATTCGCAATAAAAAAACTGTATGAGAAAAGAGATAAACAAAATTGAAACTATAGATTGTGTTGTTTCGATATTAAATAATGCTCCTGCTGGATATGAAGAAATGAAGAGTATCGCTTTTAGATTTAACGACCCTAAATTTATAACCTTGTTGAGTCTACCAAAACTAAAATATCTAGACATTATGCAAATATTTGGAGATTTGTCATTTCATCTTACATATGAACCATTAAGGCAATTTTTTAATAATTTTATAGATGGGTTTGAGAAAACAATAAAGAATTCCGATACAGGAAAAGATGTAGCTGATAAAATAAATAAGGCACTAAGGGACTTAATAAAAATGGCAGAAAAGGAGATGGATTTATCTCTTTTGGGGTGCATGGGGCTTTATGGAGAATTGCTTCAATTGAAAGAATTATTGTTAAGTAGTAACGATCATAAGGCAATCGTGTCTGGATGGAATCGGCCTGCCCCTGCCAATCATGATTTTGACTACGATTCCGAGGCCATAGAAATTAAAACAGTTTCCAAAGATAAAACTACAGTTAAAATCACTTCAGCCTTTCAATTAGAAGCTCCGGAGAAAAAACTTTTGTATTTAAAAATTTACAGGATTGAAGCTATTGATGGAAGCACTATTGATTCTCTGGGCGATTTGTATACAGAGGTAAAGAAATTAATTAATACGGAAACAAGCAAAGAAGAATTTATATTAAAATGTATAAACGACAAGTTAAAATATGGTGGCCCCGGAGTAGTTACTCTTCCCTACAAATTTATTCAGATTGAGGAAATGAAATATCTTGTCGAGCAAGAAACATTTCCAAGAATAAACCGACATGCTTTACCTATCTCAATTTCAAATATTTCATACAGAATTGATCTTTCTGCAATAGAAGCGTTTAAAATAATTATTTAACTTAATGAAAAAGGAATACGAAGTAACACATGCTAAATTTTATTCTGAATGTCATCAATTTTATAACGTAAGTGATGACATTGCTATAGAAGATATTCGCTTTATGAAATTTACAGATTTGCTTGATACCGCAGATATATTTAAAAATCCAAAACATTGTAGGTACGAGACAAATGGAATAAATAATGCAAAATGGGGCATACTAGGGTATTCATTTACAAATGACATTATATCTGAAGATTCTGAGAATGAAAATGAGGAAGATTCTTCTGAAGAAAAAGAATATGAATGGAATTTTACCCTTTTTAATGGCTTTTTTTCTGACGAATTAACGATTGTTAACGCTAAGAAAGCAGATATTCAAAAAGCAGTATCTGAAGTAGCTAAATTTATTGAGTCTACACTTTCGGGAAAATCCAAGTTTATTGTCCAAGACTATCATCCCATAAGTGAACTACAAGAACTTATTTTGAAATTACAAAAACAGAACATTCTGGAGAGAATTGATATCTGCATTATTACGAATAATTTAATAGAACAAGAAAACCTTGATTCAAGTATATTTATTGATTCCCTTCAGCGTGAATGTAAAATACACTATTGGGGTATAAATAAATGGTCAGATCTGGCAAGAAGTAAAAGTAAGAGATTACCAATTAATTTAGATTTTCTTCAAAAAGAAAAAATGTGTTATGACATACCATTCCTCGAAAAAAAAAATAATGAAGATCTAAAATATTATCTGACAATTTTTCCGGGAGATCTTATTGCTGATTTATATGACGAGTACAATACGCAATTACTCGAAAACAATGTTCGTGTTTTTCTTTCATTAAAAAGTAAGTATAACAGAGAGATGAGTAAAACTATCAGAGAGGATTCTGATATGTTTTTTTCATATAACAATGGAATATCTGCAACTGCTTCTTCAATAAAAATAAATAATGATACAAATAGAATAGAAGAGATAAATGATTTTCAAATTGTTAACGGAGGTCAAACTACTGCCACATTATATCACACAAAAAAGAATTTTAAAAAATCACTTTCTCAAATATATTTACAAGTAAAAATAACTGTTCTTAGAAAAACAGATAACTATCCAACTTTAATCAGTAATATCTCAAAATATGCTAACTCTCAAACTGCAGTAAAGCCTAGCGATTTTTGGACAAACGATCCGTATCTCTTGGAGATCGATAAAATGTCACTAAGAAACCCTGTTCAAAGAAATGATACTTTTACTAACTACTTTTTTGAAAGAATGGCAGGTCAATACAAGGAAACAAGAGCCAGGAAGGGGACTGAAAGAGATATTAAAGTATGGGAAAAACAAAATCCCAAGGAGCTTTCTTTTAATAAGCTTGAACTAGCACGGTGGTTTAATTCAAAAAATCTACAACCAAACATTTCGGCTTTGAGTGAACAAAAGCAATTTGATATATTTATGAAGTTTAAAAATAAGCCCCTTCTTACTATTTCAAATTTTAAAACAATTCTAGGTTTTGGGCAAGTATATAAGAGGGCAAGAAAAGTTTGCGGAACGGTTTCTGGAAGGGAATTCCCCTCAATAATAAGTGATCCGAATGTGGGAATGGCTACCGCCATTTACGCTATGTCATATTTAGAATTTATTACTAAAGGGCTTTTTGACTATCACAGTATATATGACCAAAAAGTGGATGTTTCTGAATTAGACAGTATCATGAAAACGATAATAAAAAAGTGTTGGGAACAAATTGACAAATATGGTGGGTTATATGCCAGGGACAGGACCAAGACTGAAGAATGTTGGAAATTTGTGAAGGATAAAGTTGAATTAAACAAAAACACTCTTGATAAAATAGAACAATATTGTATTAGTACTAAGGAGCAAAAGAAAAGAGAATCGAATGATATTTCAGAAGAAGAATATTATTTCAGAAATTTAAATTTTTTGTTAAGTAATAAGGGCAAAGTTCTTTTTTCTATGCTTGATATAGCAAATTCTGACAATGATTTTTTTAAATATAGGATATTATTAAAAAATACGATTGAACGAATTACTAACAAATCAGTTGAAATCACCTTACTTAGGCTTAAAGATCTAATTACCTTTAAAGATAAATTATCAGATTATGATTTTAATGGTATTAGTAAATTCTCTCAAAAAATAAATGTTGATTTTTTAAAATTATACGACAAAGTGTTTAAATCTCGTTCTGATTTTTTCAACAATTTGGAAAAATTAGTTGAAACTAAAACAGGAGATGATTTTGAAAAGCACATGGCTCTATTAGAAGAGACTAAAGAACTTGTAGATAAGTTTGACTTATATACTGGCCTCTCTATCTCAGATTTGGAAAGATTAGAGCAAATATTAAATGTTTTTAATAAAAAAAATACATAATTTAATGCAATCTATCGAATACCCTATTACCTAATATACTTATTTATTGCACGAATATACTAAACTGGTTGATTTTAAAAGATATAAATAATTCATTTAAAATGGAAGTTTTTACTAAAGAAAGCGTTTATCAAGCAATGCAACTAATTGATCAAAATCCAAATTTAATAAAAGGAAGAGAGTCTAAAGACTATGATATCCTTAATGAAAATGGAAACAGGTATCCTCCAATTTTGGTTTTATCAGAGGCAAATAAAATTCTTGGAGGCAAAGTTTTGGTTTTGAGTGATTTTAATAACTCGACTCGGCAACCATTTAAAATTCTAAGAGAACTGGGCTTTAAAATTGTCACTAAAAACGCAGTAAGTTCGGCACCAGAAAATTTCGACTACAATAAATTCCTTGAAGCTTGTGATAGTGCTGATTTTAAAATAAGCGAAAACCTCGCTATCCGATTTATTTCTTCCTTAATTGCCAAACCTTTCGTGATTTTAACCGGCTTATCTGGGTCAGGAAAAACAAAACTTACTTTGGCTTTTGCTAAGTGGTTAACCGGGGAACATCCTTCCAGAGCTACCAATACTTTTTCCAAGAGCGAGGAAGTAAAGTCAAGTCGTGTAACTTATGTGGTTACAGCTACTGATTCAGTTGCGGTCACTTTCACTCAACCGGATTCAGGCACCAAAGCAACCTTTCCTTATGAGTTAATTAATGAGTGGGTGAATGTTATAAAAGAAAATAGCTTCACACCGGATACTCCGTCAAGACAAATTAGAGAAAACGTAGAAAAAATAACAAAATACTCAACACAGCTTAACTCATTCGAAACACATTTAAAAGCTGCTGCTTTCCACCTCCTTTCCAAAAATCAAACTTCTGAAGCGATTTTGCAGGGGAATTCAATTTGTATTGTTCCCGTTGGGGCAGATTGGACAAACAGGGAGCCTCTTTTAGGTTATCCCAATGCACTTGATGCAAACACATACGTTATCCCTGAAAATGGTGCTTTACAATTAATTGTAGATGCGATAGATAATCCCTGGAGACCATATTTTCTTATTTTGGATGAAATGAACTTAAGCCACGTAGAAAGATATTTTGCCGATTTTCTCAGTGGGATGGAATCAGCGGAACCAATTTATTTGCATTCGGGTACAGAAAGATTTAATGGCATCCCCTCTTCTATCACTTTGCCAAATAATGTATTTATTATAGGCACGGTGAATATTGATGAAACAACATACATGTTTAGTCCAAAAGTATTGGATCGGGCTAACGTGATAGAATTTCGTGTAGAAGAGGATGAAATGAAAACCTTTTTATCAGGAAGCACGGCTCTAAATTTGGCCAAGCTGAAAAGCAAAGGAATAAGTATGGCCGATGATTTTTTAGCAAAAGCCAATAAGAGATTTAAAAACTCAGAATCGGATGATAACATAAATGACGATTTGCTACATTTTTTTATTGAGTTAAAAAAAGTAGGTGCAGAATTTGGCTATAGGACTGCTTCTGAAATAATCCGTTTTGTGCAAGTTGTAAAAGAAATTAATAAAGAGTGGACCGAACAGCATATAGTAGATGCCGCAATCATGCAAAAGCTATTACCAAAATTACATGGCTCCCGCAGAAAATTAGAAGCAACTTTAATATCTCTGGCAAAATTATGTTTAATAGATAGCTCACTTGCATCAGATAGTATAAGCCCAAAAAAAGAGTTTGATTTCAATGATAAAGCAAAAATTAAATACCCGATTTCTTTAGAAAAAATAAGACGAATGAATATCAATTTAATCAACAATAATTTTACCAGCTACGCCGAAGCTTAAACTCAATTCATTGGAAAAGATTAAAGTAGCTGTAACTCAAGGCGAATGTACCATTGCAATTGCACCATCGTCGCAGGGTTGTATAATTGAAAGCATTGACGACGCACAGGCTGCTGAATGGGGCGAGGCCATATATCAAATAAATGAAGGTGGGAGTTATGAATACATTGTACAGGATGGGTATCTTTTGGAAGAAATACCGGGTATTATCACAATCTCAAAGCTTAACAAACAAGCAGGAAGAATTACTCCAAACATTTTTGTAGGAACACTCCACATTAAAATAATTGATTCGGACTCATGTGAAGTAACAGGGGCAATAAGTTTAGAAGTTAAATCTGTAAAAGCCAGTTATCGGAATGACTACAGAAGAATGCTGGAAGAGATTGCAGAAAAATGTACTGATCTGCTGATGCAGCATAGTTCACCGGTGGTACAGAGTTTTGTGCCAGATTTTGAGAAGGATTCAGAAACAGCATATCAGCGTTTTGCGTTTATAAAATCTATCCTGGAAGCTGAAGAATTTGAAAGCGCACTGCACAAAATAACTACAGCACCAACTACGAAATGGAAATATTCATTAGCAGACAAATCTATCCAGTCAGTTAAAAGATTCGACAGAAAAATTATCAGGCAATTATCTTCATCTACTCAGAGAACCAGACTAACAAACGAACATCTATTAAGGAAATCATTTAGATCTTTGCCCTCTAAAATACAAGTGACTGTAAAGGAAGAAACGGTAGATACGCCAGAAAATAAATTTATAAAGTTTGCATTAGAAAGTTTTTTGCGGATTTGCAGCGACTTTAGCCATCTTAAAGGAAATACTCGGGTAAAAAAAGAAGCATCAGTTTTAGTAGACAAACTCGAAACTTATTTGAACAGTGGTTTATTTAAAGATGTAACAGCACTTTCATCTGTTCCGATAAATAATCCAGTGCTTCAAAGAAAAGAAGGATATCGGGAAATTTATAAAACTTGGTTATTATTCGATCTTGCGGCAAAACTAACATGGAAAGGAGGGGAGGATATTTATAAAGGAAATAAAAGGGATGTGGCTGTGCTTTACGAGTACTGGCTATTTTTTAAACTGATAGAATTGATCACAGAAGTATTTGAGTTTGATTTACCCTTGGCCGAAACACTATTGGAAGAAACCAGTGATGGTTTCGGACTAAAAATTAAGCAAGGGCGATTTCTACCCATAAAGGGTGTGAGCCACAAAGGTTCCCGTAAACTTCATGTGCAATTAAGCTACAACCGCACTTATAAAGGTGATCAATCCTATCCTGATGCTGGAAGTTGGTCGAGGAATCTGAGACCAGATTATACGCTTACTATTTGGCCATTTGGAATAGATGAAGATCAGGCCGAGTTGGAGGAATTAATAGTGCATATACATTTTGATGCGAAGTATAAAATTGAAACATTTCAAGAAATATTTTCTGATAATTTCCAACTTGATATAGAAAAGGAAGAACAAAGAAGAGGTAGTTACAAAAGAGCTGATTTATTAAAAATGCATGCTTATCGGGATGCTATTAGAAGAACGGCAGGCGCATATGTTTTATATCCAGGAGATGATCAGCCAAAAATTAAAAAGGGATTTCATGAATTAGTTCCTGGACTTGGAGCCTTTGCAATTCGACCTGCGGTAGCCGAAAATGGAACGGATGAACTTAGAATATTTTTGAATCAAGTCTTAGAACATTTCATGAACCGGTCATCACAAAGAGAAATAATAGCCCTGAAAGTTTATGAAACATATAAGGATAAGCCTGAGAAAGGCGTAGAAAAAATACTGCCAGAAGCATACGGCCAAAACAGAACTTTAATACCTGATGAAACATTTGTTTTAGTTGGTTACTATAAAGAAATTGAGCATTACAATTGGATTATCAATAAAAGTCTTTACAATGCCAGAGCCGAAGATGACAGAGGTTCACTAAGGCTAGGTCCTGGTGAGGCTGGCGCTAAATATTTATTATTACATTCTAAAAACGAAACGAATACAAGTAAGCTTTTGAAAATTAAGGAAACAGGGCCAAGAGTGTTTTCAAGGCAAACATTAATTAGTAAAGAATACCCCGGTGAACCATCACAACCCTATTACTTGGTCTATAAAGTTGAAAATGTTTATGATAAAGAGCTTTTAAACAGAACTTGGGATATTACGAAATTAGAGAAGTATAAAACGGGAAGAGCTTCAGTTTTACCTTTTTCTATTACATTAACTGAATTAATGAAAGTAGTTGTAAAGAAAACATGAAATAATAAAAAGCTTATCACTTATACCTCTACAATTAAATCTTGGTTTAAAATCGCATACCAAAAGTTTCGTAAAATTGATTTTATCAAATCTTCGACCCAGTCATCAGTAATTTTATATCCAGCGACAATCACATCTGTCCCTTGTTTTTTTCTCCAAAACGCGTCTGGAATATATGAAGCATCGTGGACAGATTCTTGCTTAAATCCATATGATCCCACACCTCTTTTTATGTCTGAATCTAAATCTTTAAAACTAACTAACTCTGCTTTTCCTTGAAATATTGAAACTGCTGCTTCGTTCTTTGTGGAATAAAAAATAACTCTCAAATTTGATGCGGCAAAAGGTGCTCCTTTACCAATTCCAAATGATCCTCCTTCCCCACTTGCCTTAGAACTATTACCGGTAGACCTTACTAAACTATACCAGCCTCCTTTTTTATCATTGTCTGAACCGCTCAGCCCAGTTGTATTATAATCAGAAATACGTAAAAAAGGAATTTCCTTTTGTGATAAAACTCTGTTTGCAGCGTTTAAAAATATTTTAGTTTCTGGATTTTCCTTCCAATATTCAGTTCCCCTGTTTAAAATATCGCACATTTGATTTAAGCCCGGAAAATCTTTAGAAACAAAATTTTCCAATTTAAAAATCACCTCAACTGGCTGATTTTTATCTTTCCTTGCATCAATTGAATTTTGAATAGTTTCCCTTGCCAAGTAATAATTATAATCGCCAGAAAAGTATTCAACTTTCGAATTATTAAGCCCGTCTTCATCTCCACCTCCAGTTGAAACAAAATGCCAGCTGAGTTCTTTTTCCATTTTCACCGCTTTTAAATTTTATAAGTTTATTTTTTTCTTCAACTCACAAATACCTGACCTTAAAATTGGTTTCCCCAACTAAATTATCAAACTCAATATCTCCTGTTATCAATATGGCTTTTTTATTAATGGTCAGCGCTGCAGCAAAAGCATCAGCAAAACTCAGTTTATACTTAGCCTTAATACCCGCGGCTTTATAAGTAAAAGCCATATCCACATCAATTATATGTATAGGAAACTGCTGTAACGCTTTCCATACAAGCGCTGCTTTATCAGGGCCATCTTTACGATGGGCCATATAATACACTTCACCTGCATTAATACAAGTCATATGTAACTCATGCTTGTTCGCCACTGCTTCATTTAACAGTTGTTCTACTTTTTCACCACCATCTTCATTACGGAAATAAGCAAGCAAGGCATAACTATCTAATACAAAATGTGCCATTGATTATTTTGTTATGGATTTTAGGTGTAGCTTTTTTTCTTCCAATATTTTTTCTTCTTCTTTCATTTTCTTCATATCAGTTCCTAGGTTTCCCCCTTTTAGTATTCCAGCAAATGACTTGAAGTATTGTTCATTCATTGGAGTAATCAATACGCCTTTATCTGTTTCTTCAAATATCACCTTACCACCACTTTTGATACCATATTTGGTACGTAGACGTTTAGGAATGAGCAATTGCCCCTTAGATGTTAAAACGGAAGTTTCCATATTTTTTATTTTTATGGTACAAATATACAAAAGTATTACAAATAATAAAAGTATTACCAGATATTTTTTAGGAATTTTTTACTTATCCCTCCTAAACTGCTTTTCTGCACCGCCGCCTTATCATTCATTCCGGCAGCCCGGTATAGCTTTCGTTTACTTTGCCTGAAATATGGAATATGGAAGCATCATACAGCTGCTTCCAGCAGGAGATCAAGAAAAGAGTATGAGAAATTCCACTGAGATACACAGAGGAAGCGCAAAGCTACACAAAGCTCTCAGTGAACCTCTGTGAAAAACTCCGTGTATCTCTGTGTCAGTGTATTTTTACATATTCCTCCTATACTGCCCACCCACCGCATACAATGCGTTGGTGATCTGCCCAAGTGAACAGTATTTTACCGTCTCCATTAATTCGGCAAACAGGTTACCATTGGCAACAGCAACAGCCTGTAATGTTTGCAACTTTTCAGCAGCTTCTTTTGTATGTCTTGCATAAAATGCTTCCAGTGTGGTGATCTGGAATTCTTTTTCTTCGGTGGTGCTGCGGATGACTTCTGTAGGTAAAATAGTAGGTGAACCATTTTTATTGAGGAAAGTATTTACCCCCACAATAGGATATTCACCGGTATGTTTTAATGTTTCATAATACAAACTCTCTTCCTGTATCTTATTGCGCTGGTACATTCTTTCCATCGCGCCCAGCACGCCGCCACGTTCGGTAAGGCGGTTGAATTCTTCCATCACGGCGTCTTCCACCAGGTCGGTGAGTTCTTCAATAAGGAAAGCGCCCTGGTTGGGGTTTTCATTTTTAGCAGTGCCGAGTTCACGGTTGATAATTAATTGTATGGCCATGGCACGGCGCACACTTTCTTCTGTGGGTGTAGTTATAGCTTCATCGTAAGCGTTAGTGTGCAAACTGTTGCAGTTATCATAAATAGCATACAATGCCTGCAGCGTGGTACGGATATCATTGAAATCAATTTCCTGTGCATGCAAACTTCTGCCGCTGGTTTGTATATGGTATTTTAATTTTTGAGAGCGGTCGTTGGCCTTGTATTTATTCTTCATGGCCTTGGCCCAAATCCTTCTTGCTACCCTTCCTATCACGCTGTATTCAGGATCCATACCATTACTGAAGAAGAAAGATAAGTTCGGCGCAAAATCATCAATGCTCATCCCGCGGCTTAAATAATATTCTACATAGGTAAAGCCATTGGATAAAGTAAATGCCAGCTGCGTAATGGGATTTGCTCCCGCTTCTGCAATATGATAACCACTGATACTTACACTGTAAAAATTCTGCACTTTATTAGTGATAAAATATTCCTGTACATCACCCATCAATTTCAATGCAAATTCGGTAGAGAAGATACAGGTGTTCTGCGCCTGGTCTTCTTTTAAAATATCCGCCTGTACGGTACCCCGCACTGTTGACAATGCTTTTGCTTTTATTTGTGCATATACATCAGCGGGTAACACATCTGAACCACTTAAGCCGAGTAAGCGAAGACCGAGGCCGTCGTTGCCTGAAGGTAAAGCCCCCCCGGCCTCCCCTAAATCCCCTCCCAAAGAGGGGACTTTAGACCCTGATAATTTAGGGAGTTTTGTATGATGGACGGGTTTGCCATCAACACCTAAATATTTTGGAAGTTCTTCAATATTATATTTTGCTTCGATGGCTTTATTTACTGCTTCGCGTAAATTATTTTCAATAATATATTTTTCACATTGCTGGTCGATGGCGGCATTCATAAAAAATGCCAATAGCATCGGCGCAGGGCCGTTGATGGTCATACTCACCGAAGTTTTGGGATCGCAAAGATCAAAACCGCTGTACAATTTTTTGGCGTCATCAACAGTAGCAATGCTTACACCGCTATTACCCACTTTACCATAAATATCAGGGCGATGGCCGGGATCTTCCCCGTACAAGGTAACAGAATCAAATGCGGTAGATAATCTTTTTGCAGGCTGACCCAAACTCACATAATGAAAACGCCGGTTAGTTCTTTCGGGGCCGCCTTCACCCGCAAACATCCTCGTTGGATCTTCTCCTTCTCTTTTTATGGGAAACACACCGGCGGTGTAAGGAAATTCTCCGGGCACATTTTCCTGCAGTTGCCATTTTAAGATATCACCCCAGTCTTTATATTTGGGTAAAATAACTTTGGGTATAACGGTGCCCGATAGACTTTTATAGGTGAGCGGTTGCCTGATCACTTTATCCCGCACTTTAAATTCGTAAAATTCTTTTTGGTAACGTTCCAGTAAAGCTGGCCACCCGAGGACCAGTTTTTTATTTTCGGGGTGCAGTTGTTCTTCTAAAGTATTTTTTAGTTTATTTAGTTCTTCGGTTAGAACCGCTGACGGGGTTAGAACCGCCGACGGGGTTAGAACCGCTGACGGGGTTAGAACCGCCGTCAGGGTTCCGGTTACCTGGTACAATTTTGTTGCAATAGCAGCCTGTTCCAACACCCAGTTATCGTAAGCAGCAATGGTTTCTGAAATTTCCGCAAGATACCTTACCCGCTTGGGAGGAATGATGGTAGATTGGCTAGCCGTATCTTTTACGTGCGCATGATGTGTGATCTCTCCATGAAATTTAACGCCGGTCTTCTCCGCAATTTTTTCCATCAGCCTTTCAAACAATTCATTTACGCCGGCATCATTGAACTGTGCCGCAATCGTTCCAACAATAGGTAACGCTTCATCTTTGGCCGTCCATAAACCATGGTTACGTTTGTATTGTTTGCGTACATCGTGCAATGCATCGAGTGCGCCTGCCTTATCAAATTTATTCACGCAAACCACATCAGCATAATCGAGCATATTTATTTTTTCCAGTTGCGATGCGGCACCATATTCAGGTGTCATCACATACATACTTACATCACAGTAATCTAAAATGGAAGCATCGCTTTGTCCAACACCGGCGCTTTCTAAAATAATAAAATCATAACCTGCATCTTTGCAGATATCAATCGCTTCCTGTACATATTTGCTCAATGCTTTTTCGCTCTCTCTTGTGGCGAGGCTGCGCATGTAAGCACGCGGCGAAGAGATCGAATTCATTCTTATCCTGTCGCCCAATAAAGCGCCGCCTGTTTTTTTCTTGGATGGATCCACAGAAATTACGGCGATGGTTTTATCGGTGTAGCCATTTAAAAAACGGCGCACGATCTCATCGGTAACGGATGATTTGCCGGCACCGCCGGTGCCGGTGATGCCGAGAACGGGTGCCCCCTCCCTGGCCCCCTCTAAATCTCCCCCCAAAGGGGAGACTTTAGAACCTGATAATTTTTGGAACTTTTCTTTTAT
>JBBRSV010000099.1:0-18342 GCA_038245055.1 Chitinophagales bacterium
ATGAGCCCACCACTACGTCAAAAGAAAGACCAGGAAACATTGTGGGCTGGCATCAACCAGGGATTAGTAAATGTTGTAGCTACAGATCATTGTCCTTTTATGTGGGAACAAAAACTAATGGGTAAAGATGATTTTTCCAGGATACCTAACGGTCATCCCGCACTCGAAAATAGGATGGAATTATTATTCAGCGAAGGGGTCGCCAAAGGAAAAATTTCTTTAAATAAATATGTTGAACTTACCTGCACCAATCCGGCAAAAATATTTGGAATGTTTCCTGAAAAAGGAACAATTGCTGTTGGCAGCGATGCGGATATTGTTATTTTCGACCCGGAGGAAAAGCATACACTTTTTGCGTCTACTCATCATATGAATGTAGACTATTCGGCATATGAAGGGTGGGAAGTAACCGGTAACGTAAAAACAGTTCTATTAAGAGGGAAAGTTGCCGTCGAGGACAACGAATGTAAAGTGGCTAAAGGATATGGAAAGTTTATCAAGAGAAAAAAAGTTTCGGCAATAGTTTAGAATTATGAGTTAAGGATTATGAGTTAAGAATTATGAGTGACAGCAAAGAATCAAATAGTATTATTGGTAAGAAATCTTATGCATTTGCATTAGAAATAATAATCATTTATAAAGCTCTTACTACTGATAAAAAAGAATTCATTCTTTCAAAACAGCTCTTACGGTGTGGTACTTCCATCGGGGCGAACGTTCATGAAGTTCTTAGTGGTGAATCCAAAAAAGATTTTATCCATAAACTATCTATCGCTCTAAAAGAATCAAAAGAAACAGCTTATTGGCTAAACCTTTTGAAGGGTAGCAATTATATTTCCAGTCAACAATTTGAAAATTTAAATACTATTTGTAATGAATTGATAAAAATATTAAGCAGTATCATTTTAACTATGAAACAGAAATATTTTCCGACAACTCTCAACTCATAACTATAAATTCTAAACTGAATAAAATGCCGAGAATAATTAAATCAGGTCTTATACAAATGTCTTTGCCTAAAACGGAAGGTGAAGGAACCATCGAAGAAATTAAAGAAGCAATGTTGCAAAAACATTTACCTTTTATTGATAATGCAGGAAAACAAGGTGTACAAATTCTTTGTCTACAGGAAATTTTTAACACTCCCTATTTCTGTCCGGGGCAGGATAAGGCCTGGTATGAATCAGCCGAAAGCGTTCCTGGGCCTACAACTGAGCGCATAACTGAATATGCAAAAAAATATAACATGGTAATGATTGTTCCTGTTTATGAAAAGGAGCAACCGGGAGTTCTATATAACACGGCCGCAGTCATAGACGCAGATGGAACTTACCTGGGCAAATACCGGAAAAATCATATTCCACATACAACCGGCTTTTGGGAAAAGTTTTTCTTCAAGCCAGGAAACCTTGGCTATCCTGTGTTTCAGACAAAGTATGCTAAAGTTGGGGTTTACATTTGTTATGATCGACATTTCCCTGACGGAGCAAGAATATTAGGATTAAATGGCGCTGAGATCGTTTACAATCCTTCCGCAACGGTAGCAGGTCTTTCACAATATTTATGGAAACTGGAACAACCCGCTCATGCCGCAGCTAATGGATATTTTATGGGTTGTATTAACCGCGTAGGCGAAGAAAAACCATGGAACCTTGGAAGGTTTTATGGCTCGTCTTATTTTGTTGATCCGCGTGGACAAATATTTGCACAGGCATCAGAAGATAAAGATGAATTGTTAGTTGCTGAATTTGATTTGGATATGATTGAAGAGGTTAGAAATACCTGGCAGTTCTTCAGAGACCGGAGGCCCGAGACTTACGGAAAGTTAGTGGAACTATAGGTATTTTAGATGTTGAATTATAGATTTCAGATTCAATACAAATGGGATTTAAAACCAAAAATTGAAAACAAAGGATTTTGATTAAAAAGAATAGGTTAACTAAAAAAGAATATGCTGAAAACTTCAGTGATGTTCATCCTCCTTTTGAAAATAAAGAGGCGGCATTGGTGGAAGCAAACCGTTGCCTGTTTTGTTATGATGCCCCCTGTATTAAAGGTTGCCCGACAAGAATTAATATTCCAAAATTTATTAAGCAAATTACTTCAGATAATATCAAAGGCTCAGCACACACTATTTTTATATCTAACATTTTTGGCGGAGGATGTTCAAGAGTTTGCCCGGTTGAGAAATTGTGTGAAGGTAATTGCGTATATAATTTGTTGGGAGAAGAACCTATTGAAATTGCAAGGTTACAAAGATGGTCAACAGAAAAGGCGATAGAAGAGAAATGGAAATTATTTGAAAGGAAAGAAATCACAGGAAAAAAGGTTGCTATTGTAGGAGCAGGGCCGGCAGGGCTTTCCTGCGCACACGTTCTATCACGCGAAGGCATAGACGTAACTATTTTTGAAAAAGAAGGTAAAGGAGGTGGACTAATGACTTATGGCATTGCGGCCTATAAAGTAACGCCTTCATTTTGTGAAAAGGAAGTGGATTTTATTACATCCATTGGTGGCATAGACATTCTGTATGATCATGCTTTGGGAGGTGATATAACTCTTGATCAGTTGCAAAAAGAGTATGACGCGGTTTATTTGGGGATAGGAGTTGGGTTGGCGAATGAACTCAATATACCCGGTGAAGATTTAGAAGGTGTTGAAGATGCAATTAGTTTTATTTATGATATTCGGACAAAAGGATATGCTAATATTGCCGTGGGAAATAAAGTTGCAGTGATTGGAATGGGAATGACCGCGATAGATGCAGCGACACAGGCAAAACGCCTTGGAGCTAACGATGTAACGATGGTGTATAGACGCACTGAAGCGGAAAAGAATTGCACACAAACTGAATTGGATATTGCCTTGCTCGATGGATGTAAAATTCAATGGCTTGCATCGCCAAAAGAAATTCTTGGAGACAACGGAAAAGTAAAAGCATTGGTCTGTGATGTAATGAAACTGGGAACACCTGATCGATCAGGAAAACCAGCACCTGTAGGAACGGGCGAAACCATTACACTTGAGGTTGACATGATCATTAAAGCGACAGGGCAAAGCCCTTTTATTGATTTAATAAATGACAATGGAATTGAAAACATTCGTGGAAAAATTACTTTACAAGGAAGTAGCTCGACAAATATTGCAGGAATTTTCGCGGGAGGTGACGCAGTGAATGGTGGAAAGGAGGTAGTTGACGCAGTTCAGGCCGGGAAAGATGGAGCGGCGGCAATAATTAATTATTTGTTTTCGCTATAAGAATGACTTCTTAATTTTTCTTTGCGTCTTTGCGAGAAATTAATAATGCTTATGACAGAAAACGAAATATCAAAACTTGTTGTCGACTTATGTTTTAAAATACATAAGCAATATGGACCCGGGCTTTTCGAGAGTGTTTATGAAGAGATATTTAGTTATGAATGGAGTAAAAATGGTATTTCTTTCACGAGACAGCAAGCGATTCCTTTAATTCATTAAGAAATAAGAATGGAAGCAGGATTCAGAGCAGATTTTATAATAGATAATAAAGTTATCATTGAATTAAAGTCTATCGAAGTATTGGCACCTGTTCATTATAAGCAGTTATTAACGTATTTAAAGCTTGCAAATTTGAAATTAGGATTACTGGTTAATTTCAATGTTGACTTAATTAAAAATGGGATTTATCGGATAGTGAATGATTTATAAATATGTTTCACGCAAAGTAAAATAAGAAAAAGTAAGGACGCAAAGAAAAAGGTAAGTAACATGGTACTGCGTCTTATTTCCTTTGCGCCTTCGCGTGGAAAAAAATTTTCAAAACAATGGCCTCATTAAATTCAAATTTTCTCGGTATAAAATCTCCAAACCCTTATTGGCTGGCTTCTGCACCGCCGACAGATAAAAAGATAAATGTTTTAAGGGCCCTTGAAGCAGGGTGGGGTGGCGTCGTATGGAAGACACTGGGTTCACAAGTGAAGAATGTTTCGTCAAGATATTCTGCGGTCAACTTTAATGGCGGACGAGTGATGGGTTTTAGTAATATAGAGCTTATTTCCGATCGTCCACTTGCTTTAAATTTAAAAGAAATAAAGGAAGTCGTTAATGAATTTCCTGACCGTGCAATGGTTGTTTCTTTAATGGCTGATAATGATAAAAATAGTTGGCATGAGTTGATTAAAAAAGTAGAGGATACGGGTGCACATGGTCTCGAATTAAATTTCGGCTGTCCACACGGAATGACTGAAAGAGGCATGGGCGCTGCAGTGGGCCAGGATCCGGAAATAGCAAAAATGGTGGTAGAGTGGGTAATGGAAGCTGTTCATATTCCTGTTATCACCAAGCTTACTCCCAATGTTCATTCCGTAGTGCCAACTGGTAAGGCTGTTGTTGAGGCAGGCTCCGATGGCCTTTCTCTTATCAACACAATTCAATCCATCACAGGGATAGATTTAGATACATTAGTTCCCAATCCGTATGTTGCAGGTAAGAGCGTGTTTGGTGGTTATTGCGGACCTGCAGTTAAACCTATTGCTTTAAAGTTTTTGGCAACTATTGCTCAAAATGAAATAACGAGTAAAGTTCCTGTTTCGGGTATAGGCGGCGTTAGTACATGGAAAGATGCTGTAGAATTTATGTTGCTGGGCGCTTCCAATGTGCAGGTATGCACGGCCGTTATGACCCACGGTTTTAGGATAATTGAAGATTTATGCGAAGGGCTTAATAATTGGATGGATGAAAAGGGATTTACTTCTATTTATGATTTTGTTGGTAAATCATTGCCTGCTGTTACACATTGGGAAGATCTTGATATTAATTACCATCATGTTGCAAACATTAACCAGGATAAATGCATTCACTGTGGCCTTTGTTATATCGGCTGTGAAGACGCTGCTCACCAGGCAATAAGTTTAACGCAGGAAAATCCCTACAACATTTACGCTATAAAAGAGGAAGAATGTGTTGGCTGTAACCTTTGCCAATTAATTTGCCCTGTTGAAAATTGTATCACGATGGTTGAACACCGCGTGGCACCTGAATACCTTAACTGGAAAGAGTTCCAGGAATTGGGAATGCCTTTGAACGATCATTAAGCGACTTCAGCAGAGGTATTTTACGATACGCTCTTTTATTTTTTAATCATGTTTAAAATAGACAGGGTTTCGGCAATCATCTTACCATTATATTCTAATGCAAGATCTTTATGATTGACTGCATCTACAATTGTTCCGATTAGGCATAAGCCGCCGGTAAAAAAAAATAATATTCCCATACCCACCTGCCCCGTAACAAAGCGGTGAATACCGGAAACGCCAACCAAACCAAGAAGACATAGTAATAATATCGTTTGAGGATCTTTTCTTTTGGAACGATAGATCATGCAAAATTGAGAAACATCATCATCACTAAAGCCGGATGTTCTGGAATTAATTGTGATCAGTTCCTCGGGAGTGATATCATAAAGAAACTTGAGAAGTACAGGGTTTACTCCATTACTGTTGTTGAAATCCATAACTGCGTTTTATTGTTTTTAAAAAATACCCGGAAATATAGCAAGCTTAAAATTCTTCTAATTATAATAATTACTGCAAAAATTCCTAAAGGATGTGCGGAGAAAGACGCGCTGATATTTCCATGAAATAAATAACTTATTGAATGCCCAAGACCGCAACCCGGACAAAATTTAAAACCTAACATTTTAAATATACAAAAAGAATAATGTACATCGGTATCTGGCGGCATGAGTGCGAGCATTGTTAATGCAACTATCCAAAAAGTAACCTCAAAATATTTCCTGAATAAACCTTTCAAATCTTTTAATTTTTATACAAGATATTTTATTGCTGTCAAAAAATAAAACCCTTCATAAAGTATTTTAAATTCATTTTTTTGGGTAGCTACTTTAATATGGAATCTCTCTTTGTTTCAAAAAGAAAAAAATAGGAGATTTTATTTGTTTTAGGCCAATTTATTAATTCATTATAATTTTTACTTTTGGTATTAGACTATCTTTTTCGAATAATAAAAATTTGTAGCGATGAAAAAACGTCTGGTATTCCTGGTATTTGTAGTAAACAATTTGCAAGCGCAGGTCTACGTCGCAAATACAGAGCGGGATAAAGACCAAACAAAAATTATCCAGGCTGCATTTAATAATCCTGCCATTAAGTTTGTTTCCATTAACACAGCGGACGTTGTTATTAATGGAACCGTTAACATTCCCGAGGGTAAAATGCTGAGTTTCGAACATGGTTATAAAATAATCGGGATGGGCACAATCAATGGCGGAATAATAGACGCAAATTATCAAAGCCAGATTTTTGATACTTCGATAAATGTCAATCCGGTGTCGGTAAACCAATATTTTTCGGTAAAATGGTTCGGCGCAAAAGGAAATAATACCGACAATTATGCCATTATTCAAAAGACAATTAATACCTGTCTCAGAAATAATATTCGAACTGTATACTTTCCTGTGGGGCGATATAAAATTTCTCATCCGCTTATCATCCGTGGTACTTCCGGCGTTTTTTGTACGCTTGAGTTACTAGGTGAATCTTCATTTTGGGACAGCAATAGTGGAAGTGAAATTGCCACCACTTTCAATAACACTTTTGCAATAGGCATACAGGATGGAAAGGGCTGTAAGGTTCGCAAGTTAAAAATTGCAGGCCTTTTCACGCCACCTTCAATGAAAGACAGCCACAAATTTTATAGCATGTCATTTAGTGATTTCACAGATGGCAAATGCCGCGACTCAAGGTATTCACCTTATGCAGGAATTGTAATTGATCCGTTCACAAATCTTCCTTCTGATAAAATACCCGCCGACGGCGGCTACCCGGGACTGTTAGATCAATATGGAAAGGCAAATAAATTGAGCACACAATCCGGTAGTACGGGCACTGAGTTGGAGGAACTTAATATAGATGGTTTCGTTGTTGGAATTTGTTCATCACCAAATGGGCTTACGCGCAATGCTGAAATATCTATCATTAATAAAGTGCATTTTAATAATTGCAAACTTTGTATTTCCGGCGGCCAGGACCAGGAAAAAGGAAACCTTATTTCAAATATTTATTGTTGGGGAGGTACGCATACTATTTTTGGGACAGACCTTTATGGCGGCTCAAGAATGGCTGGCAATTGGAATATAGATCATGTAAATATTGCCGGTGGTGTTGTAAGATTTATTTTTAACGACCAGCACGGATACTTCCCTTCCTATATCAGCCACGTGTTTGCGGAGAGCATTGGGTCATTCGGAACATTCAATTCGCAACTGGCTTCCGAGGTTTCAGATTGTATTTTTGACTTCGCCTACCAAAGTATCGCCGGTCAGCAACCTTTATTAATTTCTTTCGGAGAAAACGTTTTATTTAGAAGTTGCAACTTTAGATATTATGGAGAAAAAACGCCGTTGCTGATGCCCGGAAATTGCGTCTTTGATCACTGTTATTTTTCCGGGCCGGTAATTAAAAGCAAATAGAATTTTCCTGATTTAAATTTTTCATCTCCGTCAAATTATTTTTTAATAAATTTTGCCTTTCAAAGAGCAATTTGATGTGCATAACTTTGTGAAAAACCGGTGAAAAACATCAGTCAAAAAAATTTGGATTTCGGGCGTCACCGATCGTATCTTTATAATTCAAAGTTAGAGACGGAAATCCCTCAAAAGATGGAAGTTTTTAACGAGAAAGCATCCGGTGAGTTAAATTGGAATTTCGAGCAATCGGGAGGACAGTAAAAACAAAACCTGATGCTTTTCTTTTTAATTGACTTCAATAAAATCCGGTCTTCTTACTAATTGAGAATTGTATTTGAAAATAATGTTGGTACTTATATCAAAGCGATAATTTTCGTTATAAAAATTCTTCTTCAAAAAATAATAGCCCCTGAATTCAAGTGTCCCAAAAATCAGGCTTTCATTTCTTGTACGTAGGCCACCACCAACAATCGTGTAGATGTTACTATTGGACGCTGGAGTGTTATAAGGAGTAAACAGGCCGGTATTTCCAAATATAAATGGAGCGAACCGAAAGGACGCAAGGTGCCATGGGCTAAAAAAAACTGATTCGGCTTTTATTGTTGCCCTTAAAGATCCGCCCGCATCTCCATTCCTAAATTCGTGTAATCCAAATTTACTATCAAGATAAAGTGGTTCGTTGAGTAAAGTATTTATTTGTTTGGCAATTCCCAGGTTAATGAATGTGCGCTGTTTCCATTTTTTTCCCATTGCTTTTAAGTGATCAAAATAATCCAGGCCTGCAAGAATACTAATGTCTTCAAGTTTTTGATTGTGTAAATAACCTTCCGACCTGAGACTATAACTAAAATAATTATTTTTTTTGCTAAAAAAAGACCATGCTGTATTAAATCCGATCAAAGGCCGGCTGATGTTTTGTTTTTGGGTATAACCCGCGGTAATACTAAGGTTCAAGCCTTCGGGAATATCTTCGTTTCTGCCAAAGGCGTAAATATATTGGGATTTATAAAAATTTTGGCGATAAAATGTCAGCGACCCCAGCACACCTTTAATATTTGCATATCGCCAGCTATAATTGTTCAAAAATTTTGTGGGAAAGTCTTGAAACTTTTGATCAATAAGTCGTAAAGCCACGAGCTTTCTTATCCTGTAATCCTCTTTTGATGTACCACCTGTTGAGTTAATATTATATCCTACCCAGGCATCGTAAGTAGAATACCTATAACGAATATCAGCATAATAAATGGAATCAGGCGAATACATATTTCTGGTAGAATGATAGGCGAAATCAAACTCATAAGTCCATCTCATATACCGGTTTATCAGGGGTTTTGCAAGCCTTAAATAATATAAATTTTCTTCCTTCAGGCCATTAATATTTGGATAATAACTTTGATAGCCAACATCAGCGCTTATAAAACTCCCCCCTATATTTCTTTGAATATATTCAACACCTCCTCCAAACTGTTTTCGACGACTGTTATCGTAGAGGCCATGGATACTTATTCCATTTCCTGTACCCGATAAATTCGCTTCATTAATTTCAATATCAGTATTTCTTAAGCCGAAAGAAGCAAGTGAGCCGCCTAAAGAAAAGAGATCTTTTACACGAATATTAACGTCTACCGAATCCAGATTTCCGGGCACAGGAGTTAGCGCAAAACGTACGTCCTGGATGTAAGGCAGCTGGCGAAGGAAGGTCTCATTATCGGCCATGAGATAAGGGAGCAACAATTCGTTTTCTTTAAAGAAAAGATTATTTCTTATGGTAGATGATCGCGTTGTGTGGTGAACTTTATTAGCCAGCCGGGTTAATCCCGTTTCTACTTTTTTGGAAGTATCAGCAAGCGAGGTTCCAAAAGGTAAATCTTCTATGGTTATATGCCTGATTACATAACCTTCGTATATTTTGTACGGAGCAACATTCCGGGTAATATCGTTGGCTATTTGAACTTCAGTGGTGTCTTTGCTGATTCCTTTTATCATTCTTCCCAGCAATCCTTTCCTGCTTTTAAGATATTCGTCGAAGGTTTTCCTTGGTACAGTATCTTGTTGGGCCAACAATGAAAATTGCAATAAAAGAAAGATCGCGCTCAGCAATAAAAAATGTAAATTTTTCCTGCAATTGATCATGAAAGGTACTGTATATCCAACAAGTAAAAATAAGAAAATACAATCGGTTCTAATGGCAGAATTGCGTTATAATTTTTAACAGGCAAATTATTAAAACATATTTCTTACTGTACGCTAATATTATTTTAAAAAAAGTCATTTACAAGTAAAATCTTACAGCATTGTTCTTGCTCTATTTGTTTACTGCAAAACTGCTACGGATCTTATCTGTAAGTTTTTCATCGTACATTTTTTTTGCCATTTCTATCATATTTACAAAAGCAAGCGCGTGCGAGATTCCATGGCCAATTATCACCGGCTTATTCACTCCAAGCACCGGAACACCACCATAAATTTCAAAATTAAAACGATTAAAATGTTCGTCGTCAATTTCCCTTCTTTGCACTATGTCGTAAATGGATTCTGCAAATTTCAGTACTACATTTCCAGTAAAACCGTCACACACATAAATATCAGCCATGTCGTTTAAAAGATCACGGCCTTCGGCATTTCCAATAAAATTTATTTGGCTATTTTCTTTTAGTAAAGAAAAGGCAGCCTGCGTTAACAGATTTCCTTTGCCTTCTTCTGAACCAAGGTTTATAAGTGCGACACGCGGATTAACAATGCCTAAAATATGATCTGCAAATAAAGAGCCCAAAGTGGCAAATTGGGATAAGTTTTCAGGTTTGCAATCAGAATTAAGGCCCACGTCAACCATTAATGAAAGCTTTCCATTCTCCTGGGGAAGATATGCGCCAATAGCAGGACGCGAGACGCCTTCCACCGCTTTTATAGTGAAGAGCGCTCCAACCATCATAGCGCCTGTATTACCCGCACTTATAAACGCATCAACTTTGCCACTACTAAGTAAATGAAATCCAATTGCAATGGAAGAGTCTTGTTTTTCTTTTAGAGCCTTCGTAGGATGCTCGTGCATTTCGATTGACTGCGAGGCATGTATAATTGAAAAGTATTCGGGATTTAGTTTGCCATCCGCAAGGAGCGTTTTTATTTTGCGTTCATCACCAATAAGTGTTAAGTGAACATTTTCCCTGGGTCCTGAAAAGAAAAGCTGAACAGCTTTTACAGTTTCAAGCGGAGCAAAATCTCCTCCCATCATATCCAATGCTATATTCATTGTTCGAGATTAAGTGTTACTAATTTCGGCAACTTAAAAGGTATTAGCAAAATGCAATTTTTGGGTTGCACAAAAAAAATCCAAAAACTTAGTTGAAGTTAATCAAACTTTGTTTTTGGAAATCAAAAAAATAATATCAGTTTATCAGGCCTTTAAAGGTGCTTTTTCTGCAACTACTTTTCCTTTGTAATAGAGTTTTCCTTCATTTACATGAGCACGATGGCGCAAATGAGTTTCGCCTGTGGTACTGTCGATGCTTAATGTAGCCGCATCTGCTTTGTAATGAGTTCTTCTTTTTGCACTTCTTTGCTGACTATGTCTGCGTTTTGGATTTGGCATAACCGTAAATTAAAATATAAAATTAATTGTTGTTTTTTTTAAATTTTTCCAGTCCTTTTTCCAAAGGATGATTATTTTCTATTACTCCCGATTTCATTTTTTTGAGCATGGCCAATATTTCTTTGTTGCATAAAGGGCCGCCCATGTCGTCTTCACTACACATTCTCTGCAAAGGAATACTAAGCGAAACAAATTCATAGATCCAATCGGCTATATGAATGTGGCTTTCAGTTCTTGAAATATAAAATACATCAGGATCTTCTTCATTCTCATTCATCTCATCCGGGTTTTCAACTTGTTTTACAACCATGTTGAATTCATCCCAAAGATCCATTGGCAAAGTATTTCCACACCTGTCGCAAATTACATTTACGCTGCCACCAACCTCAAATTTCAACATCATAAATGATGTATTTTTTTCGAGCCTTAGCTTAATGCTTGCCTGGCAGTTACTATAATCTTTTTGCTGATAATCTGCAAAGAACTTTTCATCAACCTCGAAATTGTATTCATGAACTCCAGGCTTTAAACCAACGAATGCAATCCCGAATTCACGCCTGTTACCCATGACATCAAATTAAAGGGCTGCGAAGGTAAGTAAATTCAGTTAATTTTTTCAATAATGAAGTATTAAAATTCATAATTCTTCTATTTTATGGGACAAAAAGTAGAACGAGGCGACGGATTCGCCTAACTTCGGGCATGTGGCAAAACCTTTTGAGCATTTTTGGAATTAACTTTCGCTTTTATTAGTATGACCATACCCGATATTTTTAAAAAGCAAAAATGGATCTGGCTGTTCGAATTTCTCGTCATAGTTGCCATCAAATTACTTTCTCAAAATAAAAGTTTCGTAGAAACATTTTATTCCACCACTTTTTACAAGTTTTTCTCCATATTTCTTCGTTTTTTATTTGGGTGGATTCCATTTAGTATAGGAGATATTTTGTATTTATCAGCAGGTTGCTGGTTACTCTGGAAAGTGATAAAAAATTGCGCTTCGATTTTCAAAAGAAGGCTTTCAAAAGAAATTTTTTTTAAAAAATTTTCAAAGTTAGTTTTATTATTTGGCGGAATATATATTGTGTTTAATATTTTTTGGGGGTTGAATTATGATCGCAAAACGATTGCGGCACAAATGGACTTGCCTTCAATAATTTATGACACAGCGAATTTAAAAGCGATACAGCAATTATTGCTGCAGAAAGTTAATCAATCAAAGCAACTATTAATTGATAAAAATGTTGTTTATCCCCCAAATAATGAATTGTTTAAAAGAGCTAAAACCTGTTATGCAGAAGCGTCAACTAAGTATCCGCTGATACAATATGATGCCGTTTCCATCAAATCTTCATTTTTTGGAAAGATGGGAGATTACTTAGGTTTTACAGGTTATTATGATCCTTTTACCGGCGAGGCGCAGGTAAATACAACCGTTCCAAAATTCCTGCTGCCTTACATTACGCTTCATGAAATGGGCCATCAATTGGGCTATGCAAAAGAAGACGAAGCCAACTTCTCTGGTTACCTTGCCGCTGCTAATTCTACCGATACCTTATTTAAATATTCTACTTATCTCGACCTGTTCCTTTATGCAAACCGTGAGGTTTTTTATTTTGACTCTACCGCTTCCAAGCTTGCCGTGAGCCAATTAATTCCGGCGGTAAAAACTGACCTGCAGGAATGGAAACTTTTTAATGCCCGCTATACAAGTGTTATTGAGCCCGCAATAAGTTGGCTTTACGGAAAATATTTACAGGTTAATAAGCAGCCAAAAGGGTTGCGCAGTTATAATGAAGTAATTGCAACGCTGATGGCTTACTATAAAAAAAATGGAAGGATCTAATCTTTCGAAAAAATCCTTCCATCTATAATCTTTTGATTCTTAAATTTACCTTCTTTCAGAAACGGGGATTCGTTTTCTTCCTTGCGGCGCAGCTTTCTGAAATCCTCCATCTGCTTCGTTCATTCTTATAAGCCTGCCATTATGATTTTTTCCATCCATGCTTTTTATCATTTTGGAAGCCGCAGCTTTATCTATTTCCACCCATGAATTCATATCTCTCAGATCAATTTTACCCAATACTTCTTTTTTAAGATTGCTTTCATCAAGAATAAATTGTAAAAAACTTGCTTTATAAAAACCATCTTTTAAGCCAAGATTAATGAAGAGCCTTGTGTATCCATTATCTCTCTGGTAAGTGGGCCTTTCTCTCCCCGATCCACTTTCACGTGTATTTTTATTTTCAAACCTTTTCTCTCTGGAATCGGTTCGGGCATTCAGGTCATCTGCGTTTTCGTAATACTTTAAAAAATGATCAAACTCAAGAGCAGCAACCCTTTGGAGTACTTCTTCTTTACTAATGTCAGCAAATTTCTTTTGAAGATCTGGCATGTATGTTTCATAATCGCCATTGGAAATGTCAGCACTTATGAGCTTATCCATAAAATGAAAAAACTGTTTGCGGCAAACGTCTTTTCCACTCGGAATGTCAAGTCTATGAAATTGAGCGTTGGTCATTTTTTCCAACTGCTTTATTTTAAAAACTTCCCTGCTATGGCAGATAGAAATGCAAATGCCGCTTTTGCCGGCACGCGCTGTACGTCCGCTTCTGTGGGTGTAAACTTCTATATCATCAGGTAACTCAAAATTGATAACATGCGTAATGCCCTCCACGTCTATTCCTCTTGCGGCTACATCAGTGGCAATTAATATTTGAATACTTTTTTGGCGGAACCGATTCATTACTTTATCGCGCTGTTGCTGGGTGAGGTCGCCGTGTAAGGCTTCTATATCATAGCCTTCCCTAACAAGCCGCTCGGTAATTTCCTGCGCGTCCGCTTTTGTCCTGGTAAAGATGATTCCATAAATGCCCGGGTTAAAATCGACAAGCCTTTTTAAAGTTTCAAATCTTGATTGAGCGGGCGTGATGAAATATTGATGGTCAATATTTACGTTAGCCGTATTTTTTTTGCCGACCGTAACTTCCTGCGGGTTCTTCATGAAGTTTTTTGAAATCGCCTTTACTGACGCCGGCATGGTAGCGCTAAAAAGCCAGGTGCTTTCGCGGTTAACCGTGTTTTTCAATACAAAATCAATATCATCCCTAAAGCCCATATTCAACATTTCATCGGCTTCATCTAATACTACATATTTTACTTTACCAAGATCAATTGCTTTTCTTTCAATCATATCAATAAGGCGGCCCGGTGTTGCTACAACTATATGAACACCTTTTTTTAAGGCACGTATTTGCATCACAATTGACGCACCACCATATACGGGCTCAGCGAGAATGTTGCGACTGTATTTTTTGTATTCCTGCAGATCATTACAAATTTGCAAACAAAGTTCACGCGTAGGGCAAACGATTAACGCCTGCGGATACTTATTTTCAGGTTCTACCAGTTGTAGCAACGGAAGCCCAAAAGCAGCAGTTTTTCCGGTGCCGGTTTGAGCGAGGCCCACAAAGTCTGTAGTGCCTGATAATAAAATGGGAATCGCCTTAATTTGTATTGGTGTGGGCGTATCAAAACCAAGATCAGTAACGGCCTTAACAAGGTTTTCATTTAACCCAAGGCCTTCAAATGCATTCATCTATTTATTTTTATTTTTCGGCGCAAAGGTATGTTTTTAGGGCGAGAGTAGTCTTATACAAGATAATGTTGGAGGAAAGTTAAAGGTATTAGCACCAGCATCCTCCTAATTAAACCTCATAATAATTCAGAAGTCTTCTTTCCGGATTATTCAAAAACAATTCATTTCCGTAGTATCTTAAATTTTGTTAATTAACTCTAAAGAAGAATAAATATTTATTCAAAAAAAGTAATTTGGATGAATGCTAAGTTTTAGAAGGGTTTGTTGGCATTTAAATTGAAAATTAAAACAAAAAACTTTTATGAAAACGAAACTATTCACCTTCGCATTTTTATTATTTATCGGCTCATCCGTTTTTTCCCAATCATTTAGTTTTGGTATAAAAGGAGGAGCGAACCTCGGAAAGATTTCCGGGCAAGCGTTTAAGGACGAGTTTACGCTGGGGTACCATGCAGGAGCTTTCGCAAGTATTGGCCTTGGCAAAAAATTTGCTATTCAGCCTGAGGTGTTATTCAGTCAAACTAATGTTGACACGTCCTCACACTTTAGTGATGTTTATGCATTTAATAACATTAGCAAAATCCAGCTAAAATATTTGACCGTTCCTATTTTATTGAATTATAAAATTGCCAGGATATTAACGCTGCAAGCTGGTCCGCAGTTTGGAATATTACTCGACAAAAACAAGGATCTTTTACAAAACGGGAAAGATGCCTTCAAGTCAGGAAATTTTGCGCTTGCTGCGGGGCTTCAATTGAATCTTTTAAAGTTTAGAGTTTATGGAAGGTTCATTGGTGGGCAAACAGACATTAATAACTTTGGCAACGGAGATACCTGGAAAACCCAGGCTATTCAAGTAGGAATTGGCATTGCTTTATAAAACGTTACCGGATTTTTTCTATTTCATGTAGGCTGTTCAATTTAATTATTGAAGATTGCCTGTAATCGATTATTTCATTTTGACGGTGTTGTACGATAAAGTCAACACCGTTTTTTATTGGGCTACTTATCTGTATAAAGTTTTTCGGAGCAGCTTCTCCTGAAATATTTGCGGAAGTAGACACAAGCGGCCTTTTAAGTTTATGGAGAAGGGTAATGCAAAAATCATCTTTTACAATTCGTATCGCCACGCTTCCATCTTCATTAATAATCTCTTTTGGAAGATGTGTCGCTTTTTCAAAAATAGCCGTAGTTGGATTTTTTTGAACCGAAATAAAATCAATAATTTTTTGTGATGGATTTAAAACATAATTGCTGATTTCATGTTCGTTCGAAACTAAAATAATTAGGGATTTTTTTTCCGCCCTTTCTTTTAACTTGTATATTTTTTTTACAGCAGCAGCATTGGTAGCGTCGCATCCAATACCCCAAATAGTATCGGTAGGATATAAAATGATTCCTCCATTAAGAAGAACGGTTATTGATGACTTTATATCGTTGCTAAATGGATCCATTTTATAAGGTAAGGGTAGATAATAATTGATTCGTGTCAATGGTGTATGCACATTTGAAATGCCCAAGCGGACAAGCTTTCAGCCCGTGCAACGAACATGGCCTGCAAGCAAGGATCTCTTTTGTTTCAACTATAAATGACTTAGACGCCAAGGGGTAAAAACCAAATGCGGGAACAGTGGAACAAAAAATTGCTGTGACCGGTGCGTCCACTGCTGAAGCAAAGTGCAACGGTGCAGAATCGTTTGTATAATTCATGGACACTCCTTTCATTAGTGCCGCGGATGAAAGAAAATTTAATTGACCCGCAAGTACTTCAACGGCTTTGTTGGTAACTGCACTTTTTATTTTTTCACACAATGGTAAATCATCGTTTCCACCCAGTAGATAGATGGTATATTCCGCAGGAAAATTATTAATCAGGTCGATCCATTTTTCAACCGGGTATTGTTTGGTAAACCATACGCTTGCCGGCATTATGCACACATAAGGCTTTAATGTGAATTTGTTTACTTCATCAAAGTTTTTTACCGAAGGGTAGAGGCGGGGCTTTGTAAAACTATCATCGGTAAGATGTTCAATAAGTTCATTGTTTCTTTCAACCTCGTGTTTGCTCGAGGAAAGGTCATGCTTTATTTTTTGAGTAAATAAAAAACTAAACGGATTTTTATCAAAGCCGATTTTTTGCCTGGCACCGGAAAATGCGGTTAAAAGCCCGGTGGAGGCAAACCTTTGAAGATTAATAACAGCGTCGTATTTCTCTTTTCTGATGTTCTTGAAAATATAAAAAAGATTTTTTTTCTTATTTTCTTTCTTATTCCAAACAATGGTTTCATGTATAAATGGATGATCTATTAAAAGCCCTTCATTTCCTTTACGTACCAGGAAATCTAATTGCGCGTCAGGAAAAAAACGATGCAGTTTTTCCAGTATTGCCGTTGCCAGCACTACATCACCGGTAAAAGCTGTTTGTATAACAAGAATTTTCTTCATGAGTTGCCAAAGTTATCAATTAATCATTTGCTGATTTTTTGTGTTTACACATTATGTTTGCAAAAAATGACGCTATGGATTTGGAAAAAATGATTAAAGAAGCATGGGGCAACCGTGAACTTCTTAAAGATGAGACCTATACCGACGCCGTGAAAAATGTAATTGAAAAAGTTGACACCGGTGAACTGCGCACTGCCATGCCTGTAGAAGGCGGCTGGCAGGTAAACGAATGGGTAAAGCAAGCAATCCTTTTATATTTTGGCATACAACAAATGCAAACCTATTCGTTACCACCATTTGAGTTTTATGATAAAATGAAATTGAAAAGTAATTACAAAGAATTAGGCGTGCGCGCCGTGCCACATGCAGTTGCGAGGTATGGTGCTTTTCTTGCAAAGAATGTGGTGCTCATGCCGAGCTATGTAAATATCGGCGCTTATGTAGATGAGGGAACTATGGTTGATACCTGGGCAACGGTAGGCAGTTGTGCACAGATAGGAAAGTACGTACACCTTAGTGGAGGCGTAGGTATTGGAGGAGTATTGGAACCATTGCAGGCAAGCCCTGTTATAATTGAAGATGGTTGCTTTATCGGAAGCAGGTGTATTGTTGTAGAAGGTGTAAGAGTTGAAAAGGAAGCGGTGCTTGGTGCCAACGTTGTGCTAACGCAATCAACAAAAATTATTGATGTCAGTGGAAACGATCCCATAGAATATAAAGGCATTGTTCCATCAAGAAGCGTGGTAATTCCTGGTAGCTATCTCAAAAAATTTCCGGCGGGAGAATATAATGTGAGCTGTGCGCTTATTATAGGAAAAAGAAAAGAAAGCACGGATAAAAAAACAAGCCTTAATGATGCATTGAGAGACTTTGGCGTAAGTGCTTAACTCTTATTGAGATTAAAAATTTGAGGGATTTATACATCTCGTGTTTTTCGAAAAAGTGTAAAATTTTGCTTCTGAATTATTGTGGGAATATTTGAACTGTAATCGTTTGGAAATTATATTTGCAACAGCTATTGCCCGGGTGGCGAAATTGGTAGACGCACTGTGTTCAGGTCGCAGCATCCGCAAGGTTGTGCTGGTTCGAATCCAGTCCCGGGCACGCTTTAAAACTTGTAATCCTTGTAAGCATTGGCTTTCAGGGATTTTTTATTCATTAGGGATATTACAAGTGACGTTTGAAACATACTATTAAAATATGGTGCAGGAAAATCAATCTGGATGAAATAATTTGTTTTTA
>JBBRSV010000100.1:0-18142 GCA_038245055.1 Chitinophagales bacterium
CACCCGTTTGCCGGTCTCCAGCATGTATTGCTACACCTGCTGCCCCACGACTTGCATGTATTAAGCCTGCCGCTAGCGTTCATCCTGAGCCAGGATCAAACTCTCCATTGTAAATGTTGTTTGATCTGACTTAAATTTTCTCATCGAAAATTAACGTCAAAAATTCTAATTTGTTACGCTAAACTTTACCTTGTAGAATTTAAAAAATTCTGTGCTGTTACTTCCAAACTTTCAAAGATCTTTTGGCCTTTATTTGACCACCCATTTTTATTTGGGAGTGCAAAAGTAAGTGCCTTTATTTATCCCACCAAATCTTTCTTTATTATTTTAAAAATCTGATGAAAATAATTGTATTTTTTTCGAAGAACTTTTGCTTTTTTTCAAAAGTGGACGGCAAAGATAGTATGCTATAATCTTTGCTGCAAAATTATTTTAAAGAAAATTTGTTAACTTCTTCAGAATGCAGTGATAGCAATGGTTTGAGAGCCAATGTATTTTTACTAATTTATATACCTTGAGAATTTATAACTAATAATTACTCCAATTATAAGTGGTAAGGATACTTTACTTCCACTAAAAAAAGTCCTTGAGGTGGAACGGAAAAATCTGCATTGGCACAATTATTACTTTTTATTATTGCTTCAAATTCCTTTAAGGAAATTTTCCCGGTACCAACTTTCAGCATCGTGCCTACAAGGCCACGTACCATCCCTCTCAAAAATCTATTAGAAATAACAGAATATTCAAACCCATTATTTTCACATTTCCATTCGCTTTTTTTTATAGAGCAAATGAAATTATTTACTTGGCTATTTCTTTTTGAAAATGAGGTAAAATCTGTGGTATTTGAAATGATGGCAGCAGACGCCGCTAATTTTTCTATGTCTAGTGTGTAAGGATAAAAATAACCAGTCTCTTTTTTAAAAGGGTCTTTTTCCTTGTACAAGTAATACTTATAATGCCTGCTTATTGCATCAAAGCGACAGTGTGCTTTTTCATCGACTTTACTTAAATTTTTAATTACTATATCAGGTGGCAAAATTGAATTGAGTGAATATAACGCTCTCTCAATATTTTTTTCTTCAGAAAAATTCCCTTTCATATAAAACACGTCTTCTGCAGCATCAAAGTGAAAAAAATTCTGTAGGGCGTGTACGCCCGCATCAGTGCGCGACGAGCCTGTAAGTATGAACTCTTCCCTAAAACGAATGTGTAAGGCTCTTGCTACCTCAGATTGGATTGTATTGGCGTTTTGTTGCACCTGGAAACCAGAATACTTTGTGCCTTTGTAAAAGACTTCAATAAAATATCGTGGCATTTATAATCGATGAATTATTTATGGAGCATTGCTTTAAACCGGTTGATATAATAACTATCCGTAAGCTGTGATTGAAGTGTTTTATATTGCTCCGAATCTGAGGAAAAAGGATACGCAACATCAAAGAAGCGGTATTTACCTTCGTTACCTAAAAACAAGAAGGACAAATTTTTGATCTGTTCTGTACTGAAACATTTTGTGTGAAAGTATTTCGTCGCAATTTTTATCATCTGGTCGTCATTATTTTCTGAGGCCATTTTTTTTCGCAATCTTAAGAAATCTTCATTGGTAGCAAAGGCTTTGCAATCAGAATTTGTAGCGGAAGATTGAACAACTTGAGGTAATACCACCATATTATCTTTCTGAAAATCATTTTTGGTTTCTGGTGGTTTTATAGCTGAATTTTCTTGATTGGTGATGGGCTTTACCTCCTCATCCTTTTTTTCTACTGCACTTTCCTTATTTTTTATTGAATTTGTACTTTCTGTAAATGTGGGAGACGAAAGTGACTTAGTTGTATCAGAATTATTGCTGGAAATTTCTTTTGGTTGTTCAATAGCACCTGATTTTACACTAGGAGAAGTATCCGCTAAAGGCGCCGCAGTGTTATCTTTTTGTACAATTAAATTTGTATCAGCCGCTGGTCTTGTTGCATCTTTTTCTGAAGGAATAAAAATTCTAACCGTATCGTTCCCATCTTGATTCGGATCAACATAAATCATTTCCATTCCATCGCTACCCTTTTTACTCATATATTTTTTTGCTTGGGTAAAACCCAATGGCTGTTTTTCGGGCTCATTTACAACTTCAGCTTTTTTAACTTGAACATCCCCAATAGCAGGCTTTTGATCACCAGGCGCCGCAAGTGTTGAATCTGTTTTGGATGTTTTGTCAGTATTAGTAATTAAGTCCGCCTGGTTTTGGTCCCCTGCCGAATCTGTTTTTGATTTTATAACTGCAGTATTTTCATTTCCCAGGGAATCTTCTTTTGCTATCGCAAGGGTGTCTTTCATTAAGGCCTGCGTATCATTGTTTGAAACAATCGCAACAGGTTTTTCTGGTTCATATTTTTGTAGTATGGTAGAATCCTTTACAACATTGGCCAGCATTTTTGAAAACGGATCGTTCTGCAAATTTTGTGCTGGTGCCGGAGTGTTGGCAGTGTTGCCACCAGTTCCCATTAAAATATTATAATTACCTATATTGAAAAGGCCCCAGCCCTTCTCATTAAAATTTTTTAAAAGAAACCCTTCATTATTATTATTGATTGAAATTTGAAAACTTTCTTCAGGAAACTCGTTTTTAGGAAACCCTACACTCAAGTGATAATCTCCATCTATTAACTGCGCAAGAATTAAATAACCAGCGGTAGAGCTACTATAAACCTTATTATTAAATTTCACGTAAAAGGGTTGTCCATTTTCGGTTTGCAGATACACAAAATGAACTTGCTGCGATTTTGCAGAAAGCCCACATACACAAATAAAAATTACCGCAACCAAACGTTTTATAGAGCGAAGAAACATATTCAGCAAATCTATTTAATAAAACAACAATTTTTACCATCTGTATAAAATTTGGTTTCTTTTGACATTTACACACTTACTTTTGCCCCCTAAAAAAATCTTATGAAGAAAATTTTGTTCGCAGTTTTATTGGCTGGCTTTTTTGGAAGCGTTGCAGCGCAGGATGAAGAAGAATCCCAAGATACAGCGTGGAAGCACGAATACCGGGCAACAGCTACAAGAATAAACGATCTCGTTCATACGAAGCTTGAAGTAAGTTTTGATTATGAGAAAGCATGGATGTACGGAAAAGAGTGGGTGACGCTTCATCCACATTTCTATTCAACTGATTCCCTGACATTAGATGCTAAAGGAATGGAAATAAAAGAGATCGCTTTAATCAAAGGCACTTCGAAAATTCCACTTAAATATTCTTACGATAGTGCTCAACTTAAAATTACATTAGATAAGATGTATAAGGGGGGACAGGATTACACCATTTATATTAATTACGTGTCACGGCCGAATGATCTTAAAGAGAAGGGAAGCGATGCGATAACTGATGCTAAGGGATTGTATTTTATTAATCCCAAGGCAGAAGATAAAGACAAGCCTGTTGAAATATGGACGCAAGGCGAAACTGAGTCAAATAGCGCATGGTTTCCTACTATAGATAAGCCGAATCAAAAATCAACTGAAGAAATCATCATGACCGTTCCGGCAAAATATGTAACGCTCAGTAACGGACTTCTTGTAAGTCAGAAAAAAAATGCTGATGGCACCAGAACTGACGATTGGAAAATGAATTTACCACACGCACCTTATTTATTTTTTATGGGCGTTGGCGATTATGTTATCGTAAAAGACCATCATAAAAATTTGCCCGTTGATTATTATGTTGAAAAGGAATATGCACCTGTAGCGAAAAAAATATTTGGTGAAACTCCCGCGATGATTGAGTTCTATGAAAAAATAACCGGAGTTAAATTTCCCTGGCCAAAGTACGACCAGATAGTTGGTAGAGATTATGTGAGTGGCGCCATGGAAAATACTACAGCAACATTACACCAGGAGAGTGCCTATCAAAATGCAAGGCAATTGGTAGATGGCAATAAGTGGGAAGACGTAATTGCTCACGAACTATTCCATCAATGGTTCGGCGATTTGGTAACAACGGAAAGTTGGAGCAATATCACCCTAAACGAATCATTTGCCGACTATAGTGAAACACTTTGGGAGAACTACCGGCATGGCGTAGACGCAGGTGATGAGCATATTGAAGAGAACAGGCAAACCTATCTTCAAAATCCCGCAGATGCCACAAAGAACCTGGTTAGATTTTACTATAAGGATAAAGAAGATGTATTCGACCAGGTGAGTTATCCAAAAGGTGGTGCCATCCTGCATATGCTTCATAATTATGTAGGAGATAGTGCATTTTTCAAATCATTAAATCTCTATTTAAACACTTATAAATTCAAGAGCGCCGAAGCGCAGGAATTAAGGCTTGCTTTTGAATCAGTTACCGGCCAGGACCTCAATTGGTTTTGGAATGAATGGTATTATGGAAGCGGCCAACCTGATCTTAATATCAATTATGATTATTCAAATAAGACTGCCCGTGTAATTATTGAGCAAACTCAAAAAACAGGTAAAATATTTAAGCTTCCTATAGCGATTGATGTGTACAGTGAAGGGGCAAATAAAAAAAGATACAACGTTTGGGTGCAGGATAAAATGGATACCTTTTATTTTCCCAGCGCTAACAAACCGTCTTTAATAAATGTAGATGCTGACAAGGTTTTACTTGCGAAAAAAACAGATAACAAAACGGCTGAAGAATTTGAACAACAGTATAAATATGCAGGCAATTATATGGATCGTAAAGAGGCGCTTGAATACTTTGCAGATAACAAACTTAGCAACCTTGTAATGGGATTGAGTGATAAATATCATGGCCTCAGGTTATTTACTTTAGAAAAAATTGACGAGACAAAAGGATATGCTGTGCCAACAGTTTTAAGTGTTATAGAACAGGTGGCTGAGAAGGATCCGAACAAATTGGTGCAGGCAAAGGCTCTTGGAATATTAGTAAAACTGGACGATAAAAAATATCAACCTTTATTTACCAGGTACGTAAATGATTCATCTTATTCTGTGTCCGGTGCTGCTCTGGATGGCCTCATGAAATTAGATCCTTCACAGGCATATTCACTTGCCAAAAAATACAGTAATGGTGCAAGAGGCAAATTAGCGGAAGTGTCAACAACGGCGATAATGGCCAATGCAAGCGCTGACGATTTCAATACGATTTTTAATGACTATAAAAATTCGCCGTTATCTCAGGCAAAAATAAAGCAAACAATCGTTTTCGGTAAATACCTAGCTATAGTTAAAAATGCAGACGAGGTTAGAAAAGGCGTAGACGAAATTATGAATGTAAGGAAGCAGGTTCCTGAAAAATATAGGGGCTTTATTGACCCGGCAATCAAACAAACTTTTAATAAAATTGCTGCTTCAAAAAGAGCCGAGGGAAATACGGAACTTTCGAATTATGTAGATGGACTCTTAAAATAAATAACTTGTTTTTGATAATACAAAATGCGGAAAAATTTTCCGCCTTTTGTATTTATATTTTACTCTATTTACCATCCGCCGCTTGCGCCGCCGCCACCACCGCCGCCGCCACCGAAACCACCAAATCCTCCTCCTCCACCACCAAATCCCCCACCTCCTCCGAAGCCACCACCCCGGCCTCCACCGCTGAGTAAGCTGCCTAAAATAAATCCCCCCAATCCGCTTGAACCACGTCTGCTCATGTAAGAGCCACCGCCGCCGCCACCTTTTATAATTGAAATAATAATGATAAACAAAATCACCAAAATAAATTTGGTAGGAAATCCTCCACCTTTTGCATCCGACTTAGGGCTTGCTTTGTATTCACCTGCCGCTGCCTGAATGATCGCATCAACGGCATTATCAAAACCCCGGTAATAATCATTGCTTTTAAAAGCCGGAATCATTTTGTCATCTATAATTTCCTTTGCAGTTACATCTGGTATTACTCCTTCCATACCATACCCCGTTTCAATTCTTGCCTTATGATCATTTTTTGAAACCAGGACAACTATTCCATTGTTTTTTTCTTTTGTTCCAACTCCCCAATCTCTCAAATATTTAAGTGATACGTCCGTGATATCATAACCACCAAGATCTGTAACCGTTATAATAACAATAGCAGAAGAAGTGCTGTCATTATAATCATCAACTTTTTTTTCTAACGCCTCGCGCTGAAACGGCTCCAGCATATTACCGAAATCATTTACGGCTCGTGGAGGTACAGGCTTTTTTTCAATGTTTTGCCCAAAAGAAAGCTGGCAACTAAAAAAGAAAAAAAGAAAGACAAATTTTTTCATCAATAAATTTTACTTGTAATTATTTGCCGAATATAATCTCGTCCGGAAGTTCATTCTTATCAGTAGTTGCATCGTATGGAAAATGAGACTGCAAAGCCTCTCCTATTTTAAGGACACATTCTTTAATGCCGATCGCATGATTTTCCCGATCAAAAAATACAAGTATATGGCTTACCACATCCTTCCAGTATTGTTCAACAACGGCTTCATGAATGCCTTTATCTGCAAAAATAGCCAGTTGCCTGTCCTTAATTGCCACATAAAACAAAACACCATTTCGGTGCTCTGTCTTGTTCATTTTAAGATTGGTAAAAATTTCCTTTGCCCTGTCCAAGGGATCGATAAATTTACATTTGCTTTCCACAAAAACCCTGATCTCGCCTGAAGTCTGTTTTTCGGCATCCCGAATGGATTGCACAATTAATTCATTTTCTTCTGGAGAAAAAAAAGGCTTCTTTTTAAATAGTGAGAACATTTATTTCCGATATTATTTTATGTCAAAATTTATATCCGGATTTTTTTCACTGCCCGGATCGGCCTTGTAATAGGCTCTTACATGATACCCAAGAATGCCCGCGAATATATTATTAGGGAATAACCTCACTTTAAGATTATAAGCATTTACTGCCGTATTATAATCGCGGCGGGCAACGTTAATGCGGTTTTCAGTCCCTTCAATTTGTGTTTGAAAATTTTGAAAAGCCTGTGTTGTTTTAAGATCAGGATAAGCCTCTGCTACAGCCATTAACCTGCTAAATGAACCTTGCAATTGTGCCTGCGCCTGTTGATATTGTTGCAAGCTGGCGCTGTCATTAATATCCACATGTACCGAAGTGGCTTTAGACCTTGCTTCTATAACTGCAGTCAATGTTGACTTTTCAAAGTTGGCTGATGCCTGTATTGTTTTTACAACACTGCTATATAAATCTGTACGCCTTTGATAATTGGTTTCTACATTACTCCAACTTGTTTGAACATCCTGGTCAGAAGTTGCCAGGCCGCGTTGCTGGCTACAGCCCCAGAAAAAGAGGATAACAATTATTGCCAGAATTATTAAAAGAACCGGACTACGTTTCATGTTTTAATTTTTTTTAAAGTAAAATTTCTCAAATGTATAGTTTCTCAAATGGAATACCAAAGACTCATTGACTGCTATTATGTCTCTTTTTTGTCTTTTACTATTAAGATTGAATTGCAGCTATGCCGGGAAGTGTCTTTCCCTCAAAGTATTCAAGCAGTGCACCTCCGCCGGTGGATACATAACTCACTTTATCTGCCAGGTTAAATTCGTTTATAGCTGCTACGCTATCACCTCCGCCCACGAGGCTAAAGGCTCCTTCGGCTGTCGCTTCGGCAACTGCCAAAGCAACTGTTTTTGTCCCGTGCTGAAAATTTTTCATTTCAAATACACCCATAGGCCCATTCCATAAAATAGTTTTGGAATGAAGAATTACTTTCTGAAAGGTTTCACAAGCCATCTGTCCAATATCAAGGCCCATCCATCCATCGGGAATGTCATTACTTAAAGCTCCTGATACACTTGCTGCTGCGTCAAATTTATCAGCAATAATAGAGTCAGCGGGTAAATGAATACATACTCCTTTATCCTTCGCTTTTTCCAAAAGTTCAGTTGCTTTATCCAGCCTGTCATCTTCACAAAGTGAATTTCCAATTTTACCGCCCATTGCTTTCATAAAAGTATACGCCATACCACCGCCTATAATTATGTCGGTTGCCTTTTCCAATAAATTTTCTATAATAAGAATCTTGTCTGAAACCTTTGCTCCGCCAATAATTGCGAGAAAAGGCTTTTCTGATTTATTTAAAATTTTATCAGCGCTTTCAATCTCGTGTTCCATTAAAAGGCCAAACATTTTCTTATCACCAGGAAAAAATTTAGCGATAACAGCAGTTGATGCGTGCGCTCTGTGGGCAGTACCAAACGCATCATTTACATATACATTTCCCAGCTTGCTTAATTTTTCTGCAAAGGCTTCATCTCCCTTTTCCTCTTCTTTATAAAAACGCAAATTCTCAAGCAACAAAACTTCACCTGGGTTTAATTCCTTTGCTTTTTGTTGCGCATCAGATCCTATGCAATCATCAGCAAATAAAACTTTAGTACCTGGCAATAATTCTTTTAGGTGCGATAAGAGATGCTTTAATGAAAACTTGTCTTCGGGTCCGCCTTTTGGCCTGCCGAAGTGGGACATTAAGATTACACTTCCTCCATTATTTAAAATTTTTTGAATCGTTGGAATGGCGGCCTTCATCCTGGAATCATCTGTAATATTTAATTGCTCATCAAGAGGCACATTAAAATCCACCCTTACCAGTGCTTTTTCATTTTTAAAATCATGATCAGAAAACTTGCCCATATTCATTTTAATTATTTTTAATTCGCAAAAATACGTATCATTATTGAAGGCGGTTCATGATAATGATAAATGCAATTGTGCCGGCTTGTGCGCTTCAAAAGGAAAAAATTATCAAAAACTTTTAAAAAAGATTCAATAAAATAAATCAAACCCTATTATATTTGTAGGGTAAATAAAAATGGAAAATAATTCTAACTTAGTTCTTTATTCTCCCGTAACCGCTTATTTGCGTGTGTGTGGCTGTTGTATGCCGTAAGGCATCTTTTATTCCATATCATCCACTCATGGCTATGCCTTTTATCCCACTGGGAATTTTTTTTATTATTCACGTTTAAATAATTTTTATGAGCAATTTACATTATGAGACTTTGCAGTTACATGCCGGACAACAAATAGACCCTACCACCAAATCAAGAGCGGTACCTATTTATCAAACAACTTCATACGCTTTTAATAATGCAGAACATGCAGCCAATCTTTTTGGGCTAAAAGAATTTGGAAATATTTACACCAGGATCATGAATCCAACCACCGATGTTTTTGAGCAACGGATGGCAGCTTTGGAAGGCGGCGTTGCAGCATTAGCTACTGCTTCAGGGCAGGCATCACAGTTCCTCGCACTTAATAATATCATGCAGGCCGGCGATAATTTTGTTACCACAACTTATTTATATGGCGGCACTTATAACCAGTTTAAAGTTGCCTTTAAAAGGTTGGGAATTGAAGCACGGTTTGCTGATGGCGACGATGTTGAAAGCTTTGTAAAACATATTGATAAAAATACCAAGGCAATTTATTTAGAAACGATTGGAAACCCGCGTTTGAATATTCCTGATTTTAAAAAGTTTGCAGACCTGGCAAAAGAATATGATTTGCCCTTAATTGTAGACAACACTTTCGGTGCAGGCGGATATTTATTTAAGCCGTTAGAGCATGGCGCAAACATTGTTGTTGAGTCTGCAACAAAATGGATTGGTGGCCACGGAACTTCTATTGGCGGTGTAATTGTTGACGGCGGAAATTATAACTGGGGCAATGGTAAATTTCCGCAATTTACGGAGCCTTCAGAAGGTTACCATGGATTAAAGTTTTGGGATATTTTCGGCGAAGGAAACCCGCTTGGCTTACCTAATATTGCATTCGCCATTCGCGCCAGGGTTGAAGGCCTTCGCGATTTCGGTTCTTCTCAAAGCCCTTTCAACTCATTTTTATTATTACAAGGTTTGGAAACATTATCGCTTCGGGTACAGCGGCATGTAGATAACGCGCTTGACCTGGCCAATTGGCTCGAGGCCCATCCGCTGGTGGATTTTGTGCAATATCCTGGCTTGAAAAGCAGCCCGTACAATGCTTTAGCGAAAGAATATCTTCCCAACGGTTTCGGTGGCGTTTTAAATTTTGGTGTAAAAGGAGGTAAAGAAAATGCAAGTAAGTTTATTGATTCGCTGGGTTTGGTAAGCCATTTGGCAAATGTTGGCGATGCTAAAACTTTGGCAATTCATCCCGCTTCCACAACACATAATCAGTTGGACGAAGAAGCGCAAAAGGCAGCGGGTGTGGCACCAAACCAGGTTAGAATAAGCGTTGGCATTGAGCATATTGATGACATCAAAGCGGATATTGACCAGGCACTTAATAAAGTTTTTTCGAAAGAATTGGTAGGATAAATTCTTATAATTACGGTAACTTAAACGATATGGGCTAGCCGGCAATTTGCTGGTAGTCCTGTCGTACATTTGTACTTTTTCTTAAATAATGAACAAATAAGATTTGTCCTACAGCATTTACAATTCCAATAAAAGTTTTACGCTTGAATCCGGCCACACTTTAGCTGGTTTGCATGTAGCTTATACCACTTTGGGCTCGCTCAATAAATCAGCAGATAATGTAGTTTGGATTTTTCATGCGCTAACCGCAAATAGTGAAGCTGCGGATTGGTGGCCCGGACTAGTTGGTGAAGGAAAATTATTTGACCCACAGAATTATTTTATCGTGTGTGTAAATATGCCCGGAAGTTGCTATGGCAGCATTGGCCCTCTCGATTTGAATCCGGAAACCGGCTCGCCATTTTATCATGACTTTCCATTTTTTACGCCGCGGGATATGATACGTGCTTATCAACCATTAAGAAAGTTTTTAGGAATTAATAAGATACACATTGGCATTGGCGGATCTATGGGCGGCCAGCAATTGTTGGAATGGGCTATTTATGAGCCCGCATTATTTGAAAATATTTTTCCTGTTGCAACCAATGCAAAACATTCGTCGTGGGGCATTGCTTTCAACGCTGCTCAAAGAATGTGTATTGAAGCGGATGGTACGTGGAAAGAAAAATCTGCTGATGCAGGAATTGAGGGAATGAAAGCAGCAAGAAGTATCGCCTTGATTTCTTACCGGCATTATGAAACTTACCTGGCCAGCCAATCCGAACATCAAAATGAAAAAATAGAGCATTACAAAAGTGAATCCTATCAAAAATACCAGGGAGAAAAATTAGCCAGGAGATTCAATGCTTTTAGTTATTATTTTTTAAGCAAAGGAATGGATTCTCATAACGTTGGCCGCGGACGAACAAGCGTTGAAAATGCATTGGAACAAATTGAAGCAAACACTTTGTCGATTGGTATTGTTACAGATATTTTATTTCCTGTAAGCGAGCAGCAATTTCTTGCGGATCATATTCCGAACGCAAAATTTTCTTCTATCATGTCTTTATATGGGCACGATGGATTTTTATTAGAATTTGAACAAATTGAAAAATTGATAGCAGACTTTTTAGTCAGCGAGAAGAAGACAAAAGTTCTGAATTAAAAAAATAACAATGACAGCGCATAAACGATTAACGATCGGGCTATTTGGATTTGGTGTAGTGGGCGAAGGCTTATATAAAGTTTTGCACCAAACTGCTTCTTTAAATGCAACGATTAAAAAAATTTGTATAAAAGATGCAGGCAAAAAAAGGAATGCACCCGAAGAGTTATTTACTACTGATAAAAACGAATTATTAGATGATGAAACTATCAACGTAATTGTAGAAGTAATCAATGAATCGGATGCCGCTTTCGAAATAGTTTCAAAAGCATTAACAAAAGGAAAAGCTGTGGTAAGCTCCAGCAAAAAAATGATAGCAGAACACTTGCCGGAGCTGTTGCGTCTTCAGCAAGAAACCGGCATCTCTTTTCTTTACGAATCTTCTGCATGTGCCTCCATTCCTGTGATCCGCAACCTGGAAGAATATTATGATAACGACCTTTTACACTCTTTGCGTGCAATTGTAAACGGCTCTACCAATTATATTCTTACAAAAATGTTTGAAGACAAACTTGATTTTAAAACCGCTTTAATCCAGGCACAGCAATTGGGCTTTGCAGAGTCTGATCCAACATTGGATGTGGAAGGCTGGGACGCTGTTAATAAATGGGTGATTTTACTTTGCCATGCTTACGGAATTGTAACTACAACGAGCGATATTTTATTTACCGGTATTCAAAACGTAAATGAAAATGATGCGAACGTTGGAAGGGAGAAAAATTTTGAAATAAGATTGGTGGCGCAGGCAAAAAAACTATTAAATGGAAAAGTGGCAGCCTTTGTCTTTCCGCAATTTGTAAAAGAAGACGATCATCTTTCTTTTGTAAAAAATGAATACAATGGTGTGGTAATCGAAAGCTCATTTGCAGATAAACAATTTTTTTATGGCAAAGGTGCAGGCAGTTTCCCGACAGCATCTGCAGTATTGAGTGACATCTCGGCCTTGCGCTACGATTACCGATACGAATATAAAAAATTGTATCACCATACACCCAACCAGCTTACTAATGATTTTTACATAAGAGTATATGTAAGCTTTGATGATTGGAGTTTTATTCCCAGGGAAAAATTTGAATGGATTGAAGAATGGCATGCACAGGAAGGCCGAAAATATTTAATTGCGGTGATCCATTTTGATCATCTCGCAAAAGATGATTGGTGGAAGAAAAATAATACTTCTTTAATTCTTACGCCTGATCCAATTATTGAGGATATGGACCTGCGGAAATTAAAAAAGAAAAGCCTTGAGCTGGCCGGGATAAGTTGATCGCAATTAAGATTTTACTACAGGAGAAAAATATTCGATAAATTTTTGCTTTTCATTCGGAGAAGAAATTCTGGAATTTTGCTTCTACATAATAGAACATGAGAGCCGTTTTTAATTTACGTCAGGTTAAATTGAATGTTTATCAATAAAAAACTGCATTTTGCAGAATATTAACAAACCGTTTTATTATACTGTAATTAAGTTTACATTTTTAAAAACTGAAAGTACAACCAACTCATGACTGACTTAAACACAATCGCAAAACAGAACTTTGTTTTTATAAAATCCGAATATAAAATAGTCAAGATAAATTTTGATGATATTCTTTTTTGCAAAGGAATGAAAGATTACATCCAGATTTTTGTAAATGGGAAAGCCAACCCTATCATAACGCTTAAAAGTCTTAATGCCTTTGAAGCAAAACTTCCTGCCGATAAATTTATAAGAGTTCACAGGTCATACATCGTATCGCTGATGCATATTGATACCATTTCTAAAAATGAAATTTCCATTGGCAAAGAGATTGTTCCAATTGGAAATATTTTCAAGCCTGATTTTTTTAACCTGGTAGAAATGAATTCCTGATTTTAGTAGGTTACATGCAAGGAGTCCAATTCATTTTTTGAAACCGACGGTACCTTTTTATTTAATATTTTTTGCACGATAAGAGAACCCGTTTTTTCTGCGTCCTCCTTATTAATAAAGATCTTATTCCCCCTAATTGCCGGAACTGCTTCCTGGTGTATAAATATTTTATGATCCACCAGAACGTTATACCCCCAGCCGCCGGCAACCTGGAAGGTAGAAGACTCAACCAGGAGCATGTTATTATGATTGTTTTTATGCGCCCTAAACGAGAAAGCAATTATTGTAATAATAAATAAAAACGACGCAGATAAAATGATATAGGATTTCTTAGTCATTTGCATTATAGGCCTGATCAGGGAAAAACTGCCTGAGATCATCAAAAGTGAAAGTACTGCTTCTTCCTGTTGTAACAAACCCTCCGGCTGAAATACTAAAACCTACAGATCCGGTCCTCGCCGCACCTTCAAAAGCTTGCTTGGTTGCCCAAAGGTCTTTTGAAAAATCATATTCCCAGGTGCTGCTTAATAAGGTACCAACATCACCTGTGGTTAAATACGCCTTATCGCCTATAACAAAAGCCACCGCGTTAGCGCGATCAATTGCTGCGTAATTATCATCATAACTATCTGTACTTACGTTTGCAGTACTGCGAAGTTGAGTCCAGGCTGCAGTCGCAGGATCAAAAGACCAAAAATCATTTTCGTAACTGCCATTATTTACGCCGGTAGCTATATAGGCTTTGTTACTATGAACGAAGGCTACAGCTTGTTCGCGCTTTGCACCGCCAAAACCAACATTTTGGGCCCATGAATCGCTGCCCGGGCTATAAACCCAAAAATCTTTTAGGTAGTTACCATCAAAGCCGGTACCAATATATCCTTTATCTAAAATACCAAATCCCACTGCATCATATCTTGCCGAACCGGCAAAATCGTTTTTTTGTATCCAGGTGTTTGCAATTGGATCAAATTGCCACATATCTTTTAACATATTTACTCCATCGTAACCAGTACCTACATAACCTTTGTTGGCTGCCTGAAAGGCTACCGCTGAATTTCTTGGCGCTCCCTGAAAATCGGCTTTTTGATACCAAAAATTACCGGTAGCATTATATGCCCAAATATCTTTTAGCCTGTTATTACCATCGTATCCTGTACCGATATATGCCGTATCATTTATTACAAATGCAACAGCTTCACTCCGGGAAACCCCATTAAAATCTGATTTGCTAACCCAATTCCCTGTAACTGTGGCAGTTGTAGAGGTTTTTTTACAAGATAATATTCCTAAAGAAATAATACTCAAGTATAGCAGTACCTGTTTTGTTTTCATTTTTCAATATTAATTTCGCACGAAAATAGTCTGCACGCTTATCATAAATCGTTAAAATGGCTTTGCAATATTGTTTTATCGACAAACAGTTTATTTTCTTCGCCAAACTGTTTCATTGTATGTTTAATATCTTTTTGTAATGAATCTTATTAAAACAAGTTAACAGATAAATTAATTGCTTTAGCAGATAACAAAGTTATGTTTAGCCATAGTAACAAAATGCTAACAATGCAAATAATAATATTGCAACCTTTAAATTTCTACATGGAAAAAATTAGTATTGATTATTTTAAATATTGTTTACTATTATTAATACTTCCCGCGTTTATATTATTTGGCTGCAACAAACCTCAAATTCAATTTGGAGAAGCTTATGTTAATAATAATTATTCAAATATTGTTTTAGTTGATACGTTGTCTGCAAAGTTGTCTACAGTCTATCGCGATTCAGTTATTACTTCCGGGTCGTCATCTATATTAGTTGGAAAGTACAGTGATAACATTTTTGGAAAAACTACTGCCAAATCATTTCTGGAACTACATCCACCTGCTCTTGCTACGCTGGATTCAAAAGCAGTTTATGATTCAGTGGTTTTAATTTTAAGACCAAATAAATCTTATTACGGAGATACTACATCAATTTCACAGATTGCGGTTTATCAATTAACCAATCCTTTAAATTTTCCCCAAAATCAATCCCAGTTTTATAATAGAACTGATTTTCCGGTAGATGCGGCCCCTTTGGGTACAACGACTATGTTGATATATCCACATCGAACGGACAGTGTACTCATCAGGCTTTCCGACACAAAGGGCAAAGAACTTTATGACCTTTATAATGCCGGAGATGTTTCTATACAAAATACCAATAGTTTTATCAGTTACTTTAAAGGGCTTCAAATAGCGCCCGGCCCGAATGGTATGAGCGCTATTTATGGATTTGATAACACCGTAACCATGCGCATCTATTATCATCTTAATGGGCTTTTCAATACTTCTCAAAAACTGGATTTTACTTTTTATAACGGAGATAATAAACAATTTAACCAGGTTTTATCTGATAGGTCGGGCACACCACTTTCTGCCTTTGGCGGCGCTGATAAAGAAGTGTCATCGGTAGCTACAAATAACAGCGCATTCTTACAATATATTACCGGCTTTACGCCTAAAATTCAATTCCCTACTATTCGTAGTTTATTATTACGATCCGATTATCTTAAAATTCTTAAAGCACAGCTTATTTTAAAGCCCGCAAGCCAATATACAACAGGGCTTACACCTTTACCTCCTTTGCTTTATGCATACACAACTGACCAAACAAATTCCATTGGTTCCCCGTTGCCCATAGCTTCATCTACAGGCTATCAAACGGGTAGCCTAATAATTGATCCAATATATAATTCAAACACGTCTTATTCATATGACGTAACTGCTTATCTACAACAACTAATTTTGATCGGATACGCTAATCAAAATGGTTTATTGCTTATACAACCCTCGTCCGCATCTATATCAACATTCAATCGCCTGATTTTAGGAGACCAAAACAATCCAGGGGGTGCATTACAATTAAAAGTTTATTATGTTTCCAGTAATCTCTAACCTTTCCTTTAAAAGGTTAAGTTTTATCATACTGCTAATTCTTCCATTTTACAGAATAAGCGTTTACGCTCAAAATGTCACTTCTCCCTATTCAATTATTGGCATTGGTGATTTAGAACAATCTTATTTCAACCGTACGTCAGGTATGGCCAATACCGGAATCGCCTATTCTAATAATAACTTCGTTACCATTAATAACCCGGCATCTATCAGCTATCTTACAAACCAATTGTTTCTTGTGGAAACAGCTGCAAGAGGCAAGTACGTTAAATATTCCGGCACCGGGGTAACCGCAGGTTTATCGGCGAAAGATTTTAGCATAGAAAAACTTACTGTAGGAATGAGGATAAAAAAATGGTGGGGAGCTGCTGCCGGGCTGATGCCATACAGCACCAGTAATTATACGTTCTCAGGTACTCAAAGCCTGCAAGGGTCAAACTTAACACTGCCGGTGGATTATGATGGAAGCGGCGGTGTAAACAGGTTTTTTTTCGCCAATGGTTTTAAGATAACAAAAAATCTATCCATAGGCGCTAATGCATCTTATTTGGGAGGCTCATTGGTACAAAGAGATTCTTTGTTTTCTACTGATGTAACCTCAAGTATTTTTACCACAAAAAACATTTATGTGAGCAATCTTTATCTTGATTATGGATTGCAATATCACATGAAGCTTTCAAAAAAATGGAACGCTACGCTTGGATTTACTTATGCTCCGGAAACACCATTGCATGCTCAAAACACAGCCGTGATAAAAGACGGGAAAGGTGATACGCTTTCCAATGTAACACTAACCAATACTATTTTCACTTTGCCTAATACTACCGGATTCGGCATTTCCATCATAAAAAATAATAGGCTCACGTTCCTGGCAGATTATCGCTACCAGGCATGGTCTTCCCTCAATGTCAGCGGCATTAATTATCGCCTGGTCAATAGCAACCGTTATTCAGCCGGGATTGAATATTCAAAACAGAAAGAATACCAAGGAAGCAAATTTGAAGTTTCCTATCTCCAGGCCGGGGCTTTCTACAACCAATCTTACCTTCAAATAAGCAATGAACAAATTGCCGAACGTGGTTTTACTTTAGGTGCCGGATTCAATAGTAAACGCAGTACGCTTAGCTATCATTTTGCTTTTGAATATGGAATCCGGGGCTCGGGAATTACGCCTGTAAAAGAGAATTATGCAAATTTTACCATTGGCCTTTCTTACAAAGATTTCTGGAATACAAAAGGAAGAAAATACAATTAAAAGCCGTCTTCAAATGGCTTTGCTTTTATTTAGCTTCGATTATTTCCACTGCAGGCAGTCATATTGAGCAATATGCTAAGGTGGCACTATCCATGCTTTGGCTATGCTTTATCTATGCTGTACCTGTGAAGGATGGAAAGATGTCTTGTACATTGTCCTGTATAATCACCCCATCGAACGTTCCTCCTTTTTGTATTCCAGCCGAATGCCTTCCAGCATATCTGGCCATCTTATGAACACATCGTTATTCGAGAGACATTTCAATGTTGCGTGATAGACAATATTAAGAATAGCTGCCCCTGTAAGTTCATATTTGGAGGCAAGTTCTTTTAAATTGACGGCTGATTCGGGTTCATAGATTGCCGGCATCATTTTTTCCCAAAGCACCAGGCGCTCAGCAGCATTAGGCAAAGGAAAATGAATCATCGTATGAAAACGCATGATAAATGCATCGTCCATATTGCTTTTAAAATTAGAAGTAAGAATAATCAAGCCAGGATAGTCTTCTACTCTTTGCAGTAAATAACTTATACCAAAATGAATTATTATATAGTCCAAAATGTATCTAAGAAGATATAAGGGAACCTACAGGTGCTGCTCACCTCTTGTTTTGTAAGTTTATTTGCTAAGGTGCAGATGTAGCTGTCAAGATCATCTAAAGTTTTAAATA
>JBBRSV010000101.1:0-18086 GCA_038245055.1 Chitinophagales bacterium
ATAGCCTTTAGCTCCCGCAGAGATTCTTTAATTGCAAGTTGTTTGGGAAATGCCATAATAAATGATTTATATTATGGTCCAAATATACATAAAAAAAATGAAATAACAAATATTGGACTACTTATTATTTCATTTTGGTATTACTTCCTGGTTTGCATAACGATCGTGAGCGTCTTTCACATTGGTGCGTTTACCAAACAATGCATCTGCTTCATCAAAGAATAAAATCCAATCTTTATTTTCAGCCTTCGAAAAAACTTTTTCCAAATTTTTTTCTGTTTCACCTATATACTTTGATACGATTTGCGAAAGATCAATTCTGTAAACATCTTTTTGAAATTGCTTGCCAAGTAAAGTCGCCGTGAGTGTTTTACCAGTGCCGGATGGCCCATAAAATAAGGCACGGTACCCAGACTTCAATTTCTTTCCTAATACTTTATCAAGCAACAAAGTAGCACCATGCTTCATCCAGTTTTGAATATCATTAATTTTCTGTTTTAGTAGGAAAATATTTCTTAGTTATAATGGTAATACGTAATTTACGATGTAATTAGTAGGGGATAAATAGCAATAAATGAATTCTATATGATCTTGTCCTGGAATGGTAAAAGGACCAATACCATCCTCGCCATTTCCTGAGATATTTCCGTTCCAGATAATCGATCCTTCAATACCGATTGATACCGATCGACGCATTCATGCAACTGAAACTAACCTGCCACAAACCGGGCATGGATCACCGGGTACCAGTTGCCGGCGCCGCGACTCCACATTTTCTGCTGCAGGTAGTCGTGCTTTATCAAACATGCGGTAAGTGGTGTCACGTTGTACCTGCATTTTATTTGTTGTGTAGCATCCTCCAACAAAACTTTGATATACACAAGAAAATCCTTTCTTTTACAAGAACTTCTTACAATATTTAGTTCAAGCAAATACGGGTTCCCGATGAATTTTGGTGGCACGATTGGCCTGGCTTAATGAAACCCATAAAGGACATTCGGGGTTTATACTAACAAATGACGCTTTAATAATATTAAATCTATAAGCGGCAATAAATAAATTTAAATTTTTCTATTTTTTTTATATTTTAGCTTTATTTTTTTAAAGTTCTTAAAAACTTAAGCCCTTTATCTATGGATGGAAATTTACAATTGGCCATTCTTTCAGCGATAAAAGCTGGAGAAGAAATACTAAAAGTATATGATGAAGACGAGCCGCAAGTTGAAATAAAACCGGACAATTCCCCCCTCACCAAAGCAGATAAAAATGCTCATCTTGTTATAGTTGAGGGGTTAAAGAAGTCCGGTTTGCCGGTATTAAGTGAGGAGGGTAAAAATGTGCCCTTTCACGACCGTTCGAAATGGGAGTTGTTTTGGCTGATTGACCCACTTGACGGCACAAAAGAATTCATAAAGAAAAACGGGGAGTTTACGGTAAACATTGCGTTGATAGCGGTTGACAGGCCGGTCCTCGGAGTGGTTTATGTACCGGTTACAAGGGTTTTGTATTTCGCATCGGAGAGAACAGGTAGTTATAAGGTTATCATTGGAGAAGATTTCCATGAAGCAGATATTGACGGGCTTATTCATCGGGCCGAATCACTTACAAACCGTGACTACCCGGCTAGATATACTATAGTAGCAAGCCGGTCGCATTCAACCAAGGAAACTGAAGAATTTGTAAGCCAGAAAGAACGGGAACTAGGGAATATTAACCTTATAAGCTCGGGTAGTTCCCTTAAATTATGTCTTGTTGCCGAGCGCAAGGCCCATATATATCCCCGGTTAGCTCCTACAATGGAGTGGGATACAGCTGCTGCACATGCAATAGCACATTACTCCGACTGTAAAGTTTATGATTATGAAACCGGCAGCGAATTGAAGTACAACAAAGAAAATATGCTTAATCCCTGGTTCATAGTCGCTGGGCATTATTAAAGGGATATTAAAAAGACCAGGCACTTTAACTAATGATTTAACTTAATAAATAGAGTTAATTTTTCACTTCACTTTAAGAAAATAGGAATATTCTGATGAGAGAGAAACTCTATATAATTGAGCATTCGTACAAACTGACGCGCCCCGGGCGTGAACAGGCTAATGGGCATAAAGCCGCGTGCCTATGGTTTACCGGCCTTTCTGGTTCGGGTAAAAGCACTTTAGCAAATATTGTTGAGGAGAAATTATTTCAAAAAGGAATAAAAACTTTTATACTGGATGGTGATAATATCAGGAAAGGACTATGCAAGGAATTATCATTCACAGAAGAAGACAGAATTGAAAATTTAAGAAGGACAGGTGAAGTGGCAAGGCTAATGTGCGATGCTGGCCTGGTGTTACTGGCTACATTTATATCTCCTTTTGAACGCGATCGCCAATGGATACGTACTTTGCTTGGCGATTCATTTTGCGAAATTTTTGTTGATACCCCCATTGAGGTTTGTGAGGGCCGCGATGTAAAAGGTCTATATCAAAAGGCAAGACGCGGAGAAATAAGTAATTTTACAGGTATTAGCTCCCCATTTGAGGCTCCTGTGGCGCCTGATATTCATATCGATACAACTCATCAAACTTTAGAACATTCCGTAAATTTGATTTTAGAAAATATACTACCTAAAATTAAGTTAGGAAATTAATCATATGCACAACAAATATTACCTTACGCAACTTCAGGAACTTGAATCCGAAGCCATATTTGTGATTAGGGAAGTAGCCGCCCAGTTTGACAGACCAGCTATCTTATTTTCGGGAGGAAAGGACTCAATTGTTGTTACCCACCTGGCAATGAAGGCGTTTTGGCCGGCAAAGATACCGATGCCGCTTATACATATCGATACAGGTCATAACTTTTCGGAAACAATGCAATTCAGGGACAAACTGGTATCGAAATTGGGTATCCAGCTAATAGTCGGATCGGTACAAAACTCAATTGAGAAGGGAAGAGCAATTGAGGAAAACGGGATCAATGCCAGCCGCAATGAGTTGCAGATAATTACATTACTTGATACTATTGAGGAGCATAAAATAGACGCGGCGATAGGCGGCGCACGGCGCGATGAAGAAAAAGCACGTGCAAAGGAACGTTTTTTTTCTCACAGGGATGAATTTGGACAATGGGATCCCAAAAATCAGCGACCGGAGCTTTGGAACATTTTTAATGGACGTAAAAGAATGGGTGAGCATTTCAGGGTATTCCCAATAAGTAATTGGACTGAAATGGATGTTTGGAACTATATTGCACAGGAGAAAATCCCAATTCCTTCTTTGTATTTTGCCCATCATCGGGAGGTAGTATGGCGCGATAATGCGTGGCTACCGAACTCGGAATTTCTTACTTTAAGGGAAGGGGAGCAACTAGAGTCTAAATACATGCGTTTTAGAACGTTAGGCGACATTACCATAACAGGTGGCATTGAATCAGATGCTGATACGATCGAAAAAATAGTGTTGGAAGTTTCTGCCACGCGTAGTACCGAGCGTGGTAACCGCAGTGACGACAAACGCTCGGACACCTCAATGGAAGACAGGAAACGCCAAGGCTATTTTTAAGCCGTAAATATTGAAAATATAATATAGATGCGCCAGGGCCGATGGGCAATGCGTAACAGAAATTAAATTAATAAACAAGACATTCGCCCGGAATAATATGGAATTACTTCGCTTTACAACTGCTGGCAGTGTTGATGATGGCAAAAGCACACTTATTGGACGTTTGTTATACGATTCAAAATCAATCTTTGAAGATCAGATGGAGGCAATAAAGCAGTCGAGCGAAAGGAAAGGCCTTCAACACGTTGATTTGTCATTGCTTACTGATGGATTACGATCAGAAAGAGAACAAGGTATTACCATTGACGTGGCGTACAGATATTTTGCAACGCCAAAACGTAAATTTATAATTGCGGATACGCCAGGCCATATCCAATACACCCGCAATATGGTTACAGGTGCTTCAACATCAAACCTGGCATTAGTGCTTATAGATGCCCGTCACGGAGTTATTGAACAAACGTGCCGGCATTCATTTATCGCATCACTATTAAAAATCTCTCACATCATTGTATGTGTGAATAAAATGGACCTTGTAGACTATTCGGAATCGGTATTCAACAAAGTTGTGGAGCAGTATCATAAGTTTGCAAGCAAACTCGACATTAAAGACGTTCGGTATATCCCAATAAGCGCTTTAGCAGGTGACAATGTAGTTAACCATTCAGAAAATATGCGTTGGTACAGGGGAGCGAGTTTATTGGATACTTTGGAAACCATACATATAGGGAGTGATGAAAATCATTTGGATGCAAGGTTTCCTGTTCAAACCATCATTAGGCCGCACGCAGACGAATATCATGATTATAGGGGGTATGCAGGAAGGGTTGCAGGCGGTATCTTCAGGCCGGGAGATAACGTAACTATTCTTCCGTCAGGCTTAACTTCCAGGATAACATCGATCAACTCCTACGATGGACCGGTTGAGGAGGCTTTTCCACCCATGTCTGTGTCAATTTGTCTTGAGGATGATATTGATGTCAGCCGCGGCGATATGATTGTAAAAAACAATAACCAACCTGAAGTAAGCCAGAATATAGATGTTTTAATATGCTGGATGTCAGCCCGGTCACCACGTCCCGGGGCTAAATACTATTTAAAAAGTACGTCGCGGGAAGTAATGGGTATTATTAAAGAGGTTGTCTATAAGATTGATATTAATACTATGCAGCGGCTTGACCAGGATAATGATATCAAAATGAATGATATGGCCAGAGTAAGGATGAGAACTACGAGACCCTTAATTTTTGACGAATATCGAAAAAACCGCATCACCGGTTCATTAATACTAATCGATGAATCAAATAACGAAACCGTTGCAGCCGGCACTATACATTCCTGATTATCTCTACTAATACTGATAATCTGACCCGAGACTGATACTTACGTGGGGATACCGATTAAGCTTCTGCGCTTTTCGTCCTTAATCAAATAGTGCTTCATCACAGGCCCCGAAACTACAACAGTGAATACGGTCATAACGACCAGGGCCTCAAAAACCTTTTCGTCTATAATTTTCGACTGCAGGGCCAAAAGCCCTAATACAATTTCTTGTGCTCCGCGGGCATTCATACCGAAAGCCACGGCAATAGACTCATTTTGGTTTAAACCACTAATGCGACAGCCTATAACCGCCCCGATCAATTTTGCAATGCAGGCGATAGCAATTATAACCAACACTACTTCTAAATTAAAGTTCGAAACGAAATTCAACTGTAGCCCAATGGACGCAAAAAAAAGCGGGGTTATTATGTTAACCGTAAACTGATGTAAAATTAACTTATGACGCTCGGTAAAATGTTGCGAATCGCCTATGGCCACACCCATCAAAAATGCTCCAAATACCCCACGCACACCCAAATACTCGGTAATTATTGCGCTAATAAAGCATAAGCAAATGGCAATAGTTATCACCCTTCCTATTTTCAGATTTTTTTGCGCAACAAATAATAACTTATTTATCAACCAGCGCACCACGGTAACCATAAAAAGCGCAAATGCCAGCACCATCATCACTGACATCAGCGACCCCTGTTTGCTTCCCGAGTTCATCATTTGCATAATAACTGAAAACAATATCCAGCCAAGAAAATCGTCGATCATAGCAGAAGTAAGCACCAGGTTACCGATTTTGGTTCGCAAAATCTCCAGGTCCATCATTATCTTAGTGATCACCGAAAGAGCGGTAATTGACAGTGCTGTGCCAAAGAATAAGGCTGTTATTAATTGATTATTTGTTCCCGTTGAAAAAAATCGCTGGTAAAAAAACCAGGCAGTGACAAATCCCACTATAAATGGAAAAATAATTCCTGTTAAGCTGATTGAAAAGGCAATCTTACCATCCCTGCGAATTTGCTTCAGATCCACCTCGAACCCTGCAACAAACATCAGCAGGATTATGCCGAGATTTGCAAAGCCGTCAAAGGCCCCATAAGCCCGGGGGCTTGACAAGAAAATATCATGAAATAAATTCGGGAGATATTTCTGCAGAATCGTCGGACCTAAAATGATGCCTGCTATGATTTCGCCTATAATGGCGGGCTGTTTATATTTTCTGCAAAGCTCACCAAGCATGCGTGCCAGTATCAAAACAATTGTAACTATAATAAGGAAATGAAGTACTTCTGCAGAACTGAGCTTAGAAACCATATTTAAATGGAAAAATTAGATAGAACAAAAACAAATATAATCTTTAAAATTATTTTTCAGAAGCGCACATTAAAAATCTCAATACCAATTATTATTAAAATTGCTATAGATGCCTTTTCATCCTGAACCACAAGTGGGTCTTCACAGCCACCATACCACCCCAATTTTTTGAAAGCATCGTTGCCCATGTAAAGCACCGTGTTGGGGAAGGTTTCCCAGTTTTACCCGAGGCCGGCTAAGCATGTATATTTTGCCATCGCGGTTTACAATTGCCGGATTAAAACCGGCCCTTTCTTCCTATAATATTTTGCTCCTTAGAATAGGATCGATGAAACGACCTTTACCCCGACCCAGGATTGGATTAACACGATCAATCTTTACAAAAGGAAGCAATACCCAACTAACTGATAAATCTGAAACAGCTGTGCCAATTTGGATACGGTCATTTTGTGGTTTATTTGTCGGAGCTAATTGATAATAATACAATAAGCACTAAAAACATCCGCATAAAAACAGATCAATTTATTTTTTATTTTCAATGTTTCACAAACGCTTTTTAAATTCATGAATTTAGCACTATATTAAAATTTGCCGAAAATCCTATTCAAAAAGCACCCCTCCATTAAAAATCCAGCTAAATATAGACTTTTCAGTGAAAAGTCACCACACATATCCAAGGAATAAAACAAAGACCTGGTTCCGTTTTTTCGATCAGCGTGTAGAAATATTTTTTCAAATGGTTTCGACGGAATAAAACGAAGGTCAAATTTCTTTAAAATAAGGGTGCAGCACAATAATTAAACTATATTTACTAACAATACTGATCGCAAATTATAATCGAAGTATTCAGACTGCCGGTATATTTTTGGCAAGTTTTTTTTGCCAGTACGCTTTAATTTTTAAGGGAATGCCCAAACCAAATAAATATTTGTTTTTATTCCTGTTCGCTGCGTTACACGGCCTTTACGGCTATTGCCAGCAAAAAACACACAATTCACAAACACTTGTTGTTTTGCTAGGCACAGGTACACCAAATCCCGATCCCGAAAGATCAGGCCCAGCGTTGGCAGTTATTGTAAATAACACATCTTACGTGGTGGATTGTGGCCCTGGGGTAGTAAGGCGTTGCGAAGCAGCAGCGGAAAAGTATGGAATACAGAGTTTACAACCCGATGAGTTGAAACATTTATTTATTACCCATCTGCATTCCGACCATACGATCGGTTATCCCGATTTTATTTTAACCGGCGCCGTAGCAGGTCGTAATTCGCCGCTGCAAGTATATGGCCCCAAGGGAATTGCATCAATGACTGATCATTTATTAAAAGCCTATTACGAAGACATTGACATTCGTGTTAATGGCCTTGAACACGAGAACCCGATTGGTTACAAAGTAGATTTGCATGAAATAACGGCCGGTATCGTTTATCAGGATGACAACGTCACGGTGAAAGCATTCAAGGTACATCATGGCTCCTGGCCGGAAGCTTTTGGGTATCGTTTTAAGACAAAGGACAGGGTTATCGTAGTTTCAGGCGACTGTACCTACAGCGAAGACCTTGTAAAAAATGCCATGGATTGCGATGTATTGGTCCACGAAGTATATTCAGCCGAAGGGCTCGCCCGGCGTCAAAAAGGATTTCGAGATTATCATTCCGCATTCCACACCTCCACTATACAGCTTGCCGACATAGCAAATAAAACGAAACCTAAATTATTGGTATTAACGCATCAATTGACCTTTGGTGCAAGCGAAGAGCAACTGATGCACGAAATAACAAATTTGTACCCGGGTAAAGTAATTTATGGGAATGACCTGGATATATTCTAAAAGCGCACTTCGCATCTGTAATATATTGCGCTATTTACACGTTCATCATTTTTTGGTATTATGTCGATCAAATTTTTTTTGAGAAGCAGTTTTATCCATAAACCTCTCCTGGAAATGTACATTAAAGTTCATGTCTTTTTACATTTTTTAGCAGTTGATAGCACCCTTTAATTTAGGAAGATTAAAGGCCATTTTGGACAACATAGTGATTTTCTTTATCAGGGTTTGCGGGCCTGCTTTCCAGATCGTGCTTGATGCACTGCCGTGCCACTTTTAAAAAGGCCGAAATGTCAAAATTACTTTCCCGTCTGGATATTGTTTCATATGTTTTTTATACCAGGGATAGCAAGGGAAGTCGACGTTTGTCTGGTTACTCATGACATAATTCATATCAATTTGTTGTCCGGGTGTTGAGTAAATTCCTCCAGTGATGCAATTGGTCAGGATATCCAACAAGTTCCTTCATTTGGTAGGTTTTCTCATACCCAAGATGTTCAAGCCAGTCTTTTAACACGTTCGTGCCTGTTCGCGGCAACCGGCCCAATAATTTTGATTGACATTGTCATAAAGTTTAGAAGTTTACAAGAGGTTAACCCAGAGCAATTGAGATTAAATTTAATAATCATTAAAATATTCTAATATTTTATTTCCCTATTTGTTTTATAGCTTACAATTGTTAAATTACACATTCATGTCAACCTGAAAATTAACCATTATGAGAAAAGCGTTCCAAGTGTTCCTAGTGGCCCTATTGTTATCAATTGGTGCTTACAGCCAGGTAAAACCCGTTGTAAACGACACGTTAAAAAAGGACAAAGCCCCCCGTAAAGACAGAAACATGTTTGGGCTTTATATCCCCCGGGGGTTAAAAATAAACAGCGCGGGGCTGGCTGAGGGTTATGTGTTATTTGCTGTTCCTAATTCTCCGCTTATGTACCTGCTTAACCGCCGTGGTGAAATAGTGCACCAATGGAAAAGCAATGTAGGGATATTTTCGGCATATATGCAGGATGACGGTTCGCTAATAGTAGGCGCGCTTCAGCCGGATTTTCCCACCTTTGGTTTTGGCGGGCCCTACGGCAGGCTACAAAAAATAAGTTGGGACGGTAAAATTTTTTGGGATTTTATTTATGCCGACGAGCATCAAATACTGCACCATGATTTTACGGTGTTACCCAATGGTAACATATTGGCGATTGCCTATGAAACCAAGACTTATGATGAAGCGATAAGCAGGGGCCGGAAACCGGAGAAAATACCAAAATCCGGGCCGTGGGTTGATAAGATCATTGAAATTCAACCCGACGGAAGGACCGGTGGCAAGATAGTTTGGGAATGGCATGTTTGGAATCATTTAATCCAGGATACAGACCCTGCTAAAGCCAACTTCGGTAAACCGGCTGACCATCCTGAATTGTTAGATTTTGACTTAGGTGAGAAAGTGCCACCTCCTATGAAAATAAGCCAGGATAGCCTGGAGGTTTTAAGGGCTAAAGGTATGGTTGGACAAAACCAAACGCTTTATAACGGCGGATCAGATATTTTTCATTTCAATGCTGTAAAATACAATGAAGAGACAGATCAGATTGTTTTTAGCTCACCAAACTTAAGCGAGATATATATGATCGATCATAGCACAACTACTAAACAGGCCGCCGGCCATAAAGGCGGGCGCGGGGGTAAGGGCGGTGATTTTCTGTACCGTTGGGGTAATCCCAAAAATTACCAAAGGGGCGACTCTACCAACCAAAAAATATTTGGACAACACGATGTTAGATGGATCCAAAAAGGACTCCCCGGCGCAGGGCACTTAACTCTGTTTAATAATGACATACCAGGAAAAGACAGTCTGAACTACTCGATGATATTTGAAATTGCTCCCCCAGTTAACGATAAAGGCAATTATTATTTGGAGAGCAACCACACTTACGGACCCGATAAACCGGTTTGGACATACATGGCCCCGGATACCTTATCCTTTTACGCCAGCTTTATTTCGGGCGCGCAACGGATGGAGAATGGGGGTACGTTTATAAACGAAGGGCCGAAAGGGCATTTTTTTGAAGTAACACCGGATGGTAAAATGGTTTGGGAATATTTTAACCCTTTCCGCGGCGATATGCGAATGGATAATGGCGACCCGGTGCAGGCAATTCCATTTGCTTACTGGGGCTTCCGGGCGAATTTTATCCCCGCAAAGCATCCGGGCCTGGCCGGCAAAAAGTTGATGCCAATTATACCACAACCAAGGGTATTTTACCTACCGCCGCCTGATAAGAAATAACCTTATGCCTTTGGCCACAACCGAATTACCAAACTCTAGCCGCCAGGGTTGGATATTGACAATTCCTTTTTGTTTAATTGTTGATTCAATTATCCTATTCCGTCAAAATAATCAACCAAATTTATCTTCAAAAAATGGAAAATCATTCCTGGCAGGTAAAGCTCACACTTTTGCTGGTAAGTAGTTTAACTATCATGTCGGTCATTACTATTTCGCCGGCACTACCGCAAATGATGATCGTTTTCGCAAAGGTAAACCATGCAAATATTCTTGTAAAATTGGCGCTAACGCTGCCTGCGTTAATGATCGCCTTATTCGCGCCTATAGCTGGCCGCCTCATCGACAGGCATGGGAGGGTTAAAATGTTGAACATTGCGCTGGTGATCTATGCCATCGCGGGCTCAAGTGGCTACTTTCTCGATAACCTTTATTTGATATTGCTATCGAGAGCGGTTCTTGGGTTAGCTGTAGGTGCCTCGATGACTATCGTAATTACCTTGATAGCAGACTATTTTGATGGCAAGGAGCGCTTGAAATTTGTGGGAACGCAAATAGCGTTTATGTCATTGGGAGGAATATTATTTATCGGGCTCGGCGGTATATTGGCTGGCTATTCCTGGAAATATCCTTTTTTGATCTACTTGTTTGCCCTTTTAGTCCTTCCTTTAAGTATCGGCTTTCTAAAAGAACCTAAGACGGTTAAACCCAGCCTTTCGCAAAAAGCACTCGTCAGCGTTCCGAAAATTATCTGGCTGTTATTCATCAATAATATGGTCATATGGATCATTTATTTTTTTATACCCGTTCAATTGCCATTTCACCTTCAGGGTATTGGCGTTGAAAAGGCGGCATTAATCGGAGCAGCAATAGCTACCAGCACTCTTTTTTCGGCTATCTCGGCATTGTTGTACTCCCGCATAAAAGGCAGGTTTAGTTTTGTGACTATTTTTTCATTAGGATATTTGTTAATGGCAGCAGGTTTTTTTTGCATCGCTATTTCGCACAGTTATGCATTGATTCTTTTTGCCATGGCGCTTGCGGGAGTAGGCATGGGCATGATGGTGCCGAATACCAATATGTGGGTAATGAAGATCGTTCCCCCGGAAATTCGCGGCCGCGAGATAGGTAAACTTACTACATTTTGGTTCCTGGGGCAGTTTATCTCGCCGTTAATTATTTCCCCGATTTTAAGCGCTTTTTCATCATCTGCTACTTATATGTTAGCCTCCGGTTTACTGATCGTCATGTCGCTAGGGTATCTTGTTTTCTACTTCAGCAAGATTGGAAAGTCGGTCGTGCAATAATGGTTGTCTACTACCAATAAAATAAATGAAAATGGCTATTAAAAAAAATTAGAGTTTTGCGCCTACTCACTCCGGCTTAAATCTTCGGGGCATTTTTCATATGAATTAGTTTTCCCTGTTTGCTATTGATTTGGAGGTGGAGGCATTGGCGGCAACTTAAATACAGCAGGTTGTGGATTTAAAGGTTCCAGTTTTTTATTTACTAAAGCAGCGTGATCTGCGGGAATAAACGTGGCACGAAACAGGCTAAAGGTCATTGGCATTGGTGAAATAGGGTCACCATTTGGCTTCCGAATGTCGCCGCGGAAAGGGTTCAAATATTCCCACACAATTTTACCTTCTTTATTCACCTCAAAACATCTTCCTTTGGCTCCTTCATCAATAAATGTATTACCATTTTCCAACCTTTGAGCTCCGGAGATAAAGTTACTCCAAAAGGAAACTGAGTCTGGAGCAATGTAAGTCCACACAGGTTTTTCCGGACCGAAGATTCCATTCTTCTCTAAAAAATAATCTCCTTTTTTATCTACGGGAGGAACGATTTCGTAAATGGCGGAGTAGTTTGCTGTATCTCTATTATGAATGTCATTATTAAATACAGTGAGATGACCGGCTCCTGGTTTGCCTTTTTCAATCCAGCGAACATCATGCTGGCCAAACAATTTCTCGTTGGCAGAATCTCCATGATGGTAGTTTTGAGGGTTTCCCCAGCGGTATAAAAAGTCTCCCCCTTTACCCCGGCGTCCGCCTTTATGGGTGGCAGCTTCCTTTGTTGTTGTGCTGTGATCTATTATAAAGATCTCACTTAAATGAGGAGAACTAAAAACGATTTGATCCAATTCGGGATTATACTTTACGGCGTTAAAATGGTAGACATCCGAACCGCGGTTGTCGGCTGTTACGTTTCTTCTGGCCTTTCCCTGTTTTTGTAAAATTTCAACACTGCCCTGCGAGATAGGCGATGGTAAGGTATCTCCAACATTAAAATCCAAAAGCTTGGGACGGTCGGCAGGGTTTCCATAATTAGCTTTTTTAGCATCATAATTCTGTATCAAATGATCCCAAACGTGCCATTCCCAAACAACCTTTCCACCACTCTTTCCCAAGGGTTCTATCTCAACAATCTTATCAGGCCACAAGCCGGCTTTCGGAATCAATGTTGGCTTTCTCCCAGCCGCCAAAACCTCATCCGCCGTCTTAGCCTCCCACGCAATCGTAAGGATGTGACCGTTAGGCATCACCGTAAGATCATGATGTTGCAGGTATGCTTCATTTGCATATTCAAAGTCCCATAACATTTTACTATCCCATGAAATTTTTTGTAATCTTCCGGCTTCGCCACCTCCTCCAAATACTGGAAAGTCGGGATCAACAGCAGCTTGTATCACCGATCCGTCATCTTGCAGGTAAGCGTTGTGACTCGGATAATTTCCCTTCCATTCATGAACAAGTTCACCCTTACGATCGACCAGGTAAACTGAAGCGGAACCTGGAGGCGTGAACATTACATAACCTTCAGTAAGGCCTTCGGAAGTTTTCGTTAGACCGCGGGGAATTCCATGCCCATACATATTTCTGTCTCTTGGTGGCGAAGTTTTTTTATTTGTTGTATCGCTTTTGATTTGGCACAATGAAACTAATGGTAATAAAAGCAATAACACACAAGTCGGGAAGATTATCTTTTTCATGCTAATGAGTTTAAATAAATTCTTTCGGCCGGAAGCTGATTCCAAAAACAAATTTACTTATCTATTTCTCTATTTCATACCGCCGGGCGCTGGCAAAAAAAATGGTTGCGGCTGGGGTACTAACGGTTTCAGTTTTTTATTTGCAAATGCAGGATGGTTTGCAGAAATAAAATTGCCCCTGAATTCTGAAAATGGCATTGGCATAGGAGAGATAGGGTCTCCATTAGGTTCCCTGATGTCACCATGATAAGGATTCAAATATTCCCAAACAATTTTGCCTTGTGGGGTTACTTCAAAGAAACGCCCTTTGGCACCCTCGTCAATAAAAGTATTTCCATTTTGCATTCTTTCAGCGCCAGAAATAAAACTGCTGAAAAACGAAAGTGTATCCGGGGCTCCGTACACCCACACGGGTTTTTCGGGGCCAAATGGTTTACCTTTTTCAATAATATAATTGCCATTCTCATCCATTGCAGGTTTAAATTCATAAACCAAAGAGTAATTGGTACCCATGTTGCCCATGTTACTCCAATCAATTTCTCCCGGAGGATGATTATTGAAGACAGTCAAATTTCCTGCCCCGGGATTTCCCTTTTCAATCCATCGAATATCGTGCTGGCCAAATAATTGGCGACTGGTGGAATCACCTCTTTGATAGTTTTCAGGATTTCCCCAACGGTAAAGAAAATCTCCCCCTTTGCCCCGGCGGCCGCCCTTGTGAGCGGCAGCTTCCTTCGTAGTTGTACTGTGGTCAATGATGTAAATTTCACTGAGGTTAGGTGAACTAAAAACTATCTGGTCGAGGTCTTTATTATATTTAATGGCATTAAAATGAAAAATATCGGAGCCGCCATTGTCAATAGTCGCATTTCTATGAGCCATCCCTTTAGCTTTTAATCCATCCAAAACTTCCTGCGTTATTGGCGGAGGCACTTTTTCTCCCAAATTGAAATTCAATAATTCAGGATGATCTGCTAATTTACCGTAATTGATTTTTTTAGAATCACCGTCCTGGATCAAATGATCCCATAGATGCCACTTCCAAACAATTCTTCCCCCTGTCTTCCCTTCAGGCACAATTTCTATAATCTCTTCTGACCATGGCCCGGATTTAGGCGTCTTCTGAGGTTGTCGTCCCAGAGCAATAGCTTTATCATACGGCATAGTTTCATAGGCTATTGCGAGTATATGCCCGTTAGGCATTACTGTAAAATCATGATGAAGAATGTGCTCTTCATTGGCGTATTCAAAATCCCACAGCATTTTGCCATCCCAGCTAATCTTTTGTAATCGTCCATACGGGCCGCAACAACCAAACACCGGAAAGTCGGGATCTAACGCACCCAGCACAATAGACCCGTCATCCATTATATAGGGGTCACCAACGCCGTAATTTCCCTTCCACTGATGTACCACTTCACCTCTGCGGTTAATTAAATATATAAACGGCGAATTAGGAACCGCGAACATTATATATCCATCCGAGAGTCCTTCGGAATTAATTTTTAAACCGCGTGGTATGTAATACCCAAACATATCTCTGTATTTCGGAGGTGCTGTTTTTTTCGCCGCAGAATCTTTATCAACGTGTGGCTGGCAAAAAAGTCCTGTTGATATACTTATCAAAAGAACCATAAGAAAATACTTTTTTTTCATGCTGAAACTTGGTTATTTATTTTGAAGAATAATTCAGGTGTTTTTCACATGGAATTATTTTTCCGCTGCTTATTACTGATTTGGAGGTGGAGGCATTGGCGGCAACTTAAATACAGCAGGCTGCGGGTTTAAAGGTTCCAGTTTTTTATTGGCAAGTCCCGGATGATCCGCCGGAATAAAGTTAGACCTGAATGCAAAATAAGTGAGTGGGATCGGGTTAATCGGATCGCCGTTGGGCATGTGCATGTCACCCCGGTAAGGATTCCAATATTCCCATACAATCTTGCCATCTTTTGTTACTTCAAAAAACCTGGCTGCTGCTCCCTGGTCAATAAATGTATTACCGTTGGCCATTCTTTGTGCTCCCGAAATAAAGCTGCTGAAAAAAGAAAATGTATCCGGCGCCATATACTTCCATGAAGGCTTTTCAGGTCCGAATGTTCCATTCTTCTCCATAGAATAATTTCCTTTTTTATCAACAGGTGTTGTTATTTCATATACAGCAGAATAAGGCATATGGCTTGCTGCAGGAATATCATTATCGAATACCGTCAGGTCGCCCTCTCCAGGCTTTCCTTTTTCAATCCACCTCACATCATGCTGACCAAATAACTTTTCATCGCTGGAATCTCCATGATGATAGTTTTTAGGGTTTCCCCAACGATATAGAAAATCACCACCCTTTCCATATTTACCACCTTTATGCCCGGCAGCTTCTTTGGTGGTTGTGCTATGATCAATGATAAAGATCTCACTCAAATTGGGCGAACTAAAAACGATTTGATCGAGATCTGGGTTATATTTTATCGCATTAAAATGATACACTTCGGAACCTTCATTTTCAGGTGTCTGGTTTCTCCACACATGACCCTGCACACGCATAGTATCCATGTGGCCCTGCGTCATCATAGGAGGTATTGTGTCCCCTACATTAAAATCCAACAACTCAGAATGGTTAGCCGGCTTACCATAGTTTGCTTTTTTCGCGTCGTAATTTTGTATGAGGTGATCCCACACGTGCCATTCCCAAACGATTGTGCCATGGGTCTTTCCTTCAGGAGCTATTTCCACAATTTTATCAGGCCACAAACCTGCTTTCGGAATCATGTTAGCCTTACGGCCTGCTGCCGTACATTCTTCGGGCGTTTTCGCTTCCCAGGCGATGGCGAGTATATGGCCGTTAGGCATCACTGCAAAATCATGGTGGTGCAAATATTGTTCTGTGGCATATTCAAAGTCCCAAAGCATTTTACTATCCCATGAAATTTTTTGTATTCTTCCTGCTTCTCCGCCTCCGGCAAATACAGGAAAATCTGGATCAGCAACATTTTGTATTAACGAACCGTCAGGTTGGAGATAGGCACTTACGGCAGAGCTACCATAATTACTTTTCCATTGATGCACCACCTCGCCTTTTCTATTAATTAAATAAACCAGTGGAGAATTTGGAACGCCGAACATGATATATCCATCTGCAAGTCCATCGGAAGTTTTAGTTAGGCCTCTTGGAATGTGAAGTCCGAACATATTCCTGTCGGGCGGAGCCGCAGATTTTTTATTCAACGAATCTTTAGAACTATTTCCCTGGCTGAATGTGCCGGTATAAATACCGGTTAATAAAAATAAAACGCAAACCTTTTTCATTTTGATAATTTTGATTTGACTATAAATGAATTTTGGGAAGGTGCGATTTCGTATTGGCTAGCGCTCTCGAATTTAAGTATTAATTATCACAATTTATAATTCGCAATAAATAAGATTGAAGAAATTGCTTCAAAAGCTTTCTTCTAAAGAATTTAAGTTATATCTTGATAAGATTCCCATTCATATATCAAAATCTTACAAACATGTCAATCAAAATTATTGGCGCAGGATTACCAAGAACTGGTACAAACACGCTTAGAGAATCACTTGAAATTCTGGGCTTTAGTAAAACGTATCACATGAAGCACTTGCTTGTACATCCTGAAGATCTTCACTATTGGACAACACTGAAAGCAACTGGAACAACCGATTGGGATGCATTATATGATGGCTTCGAGGCAACCGTTGATTTCCCTTGTTATCCATGGTATAAGGAGCACATGCAACAGTATCCTGATGCAAAAGTTATTTTGAGTTTAAGGCCATTTGAAAAATGGTATACCAGTTATTACAGCACGATCTGGAAAGCACAGAATCCCCCGGAAGCTGAGAGAGCGGCTATGGGAGAAAAAATAGCTGCCGATCCCCGGCTTCAAACTGTAATGAAGGTGATGGGATTTTCGAGACAAGTAATGAGTGAAGATCATTTCCAGGGCAAATTTTTGGATAAAGAATTCATGGAAAAACTTTTTAATGGGTACAATGAAGAAGTAAAAAAATATGTTCCGGCAGATAAATTACTCATTTTTGATGTGACTGAAGGCTGGGAGCCACTTTGTAAATTTTTAAATGTAAATGTGCCCAATGAACCTCTTCCTCATACAAATAAGAAAGAAGATTTTCATGTAATGGTTAACGAACTCATGAGCGGTAATTTGGTATAGCAAATTACATACGCTTTTCGAAAAAGATTTTTTCTTAAATAAATGATAGCGCTCTTGTTTTTCCGGACTTTGCAAAAAAGGGTTAATATTATTGATAAAACTGTTGCAATAGCTGTAATAAAAAGGATCTCTGACAAGAATTGGATCACTAATTCCTTTTTAAAACTGCCCATTGTTTTACAGATCCCGATTGCTCTTGCCTTGTTAGATGCCTGAGATGTTGTGAGATTGATAAAATTAATGCACCTGTAATTACAAAAATTCAGCAATCGTACGTAAACCATATAACGTTGCTGTATCTGCTATCCTTACACCGATAGCAGCCTCTCTATTATCAAAATGAATATAGCCAAGCGGTTGTAAATGGAGTGCAGTCGTATTAGCGGCATCTTTGTTTGCGTCCCAATAGTATTTATTTAAAAGATTTCTTAATTGAGCCTCCCGTCTTTCCGATGTATTCCTGTTTTCCGCATTGGGACACCCGATTAAATTTTAAACAATTTCAGTAAATATTTTTGTTCTTCATTGGGTAAATGCAATCTTGATTCTTTTGTTTTTGATATAGGTGTGAGGATGCTTATTTTAAATATCGTATTGG
>JBBRSV010000102.1:0-17941 GCA_038245055.1 Chitinophagales bacterium
ATCAAATTGCATAAGGACTTTACAATAAAGGCGGCAGATTAACTGCAACTGCTTTGTAAACGAATTTTTTTAAAGATGTTTTTAAATTAGATATCAATATTTACTTTGATAGAAACTTGTAACTCAAAAATTGATGTTGGTCAATTAATGAAGATGCAGTCAATTCTAACAATTACATTTCCGTTTAATTTTATCGAATACCGATTAAATTATTTTTTAAACCTATCTTAGCGCAACCAAATTTTTTCAAAGGCCTAATGAAGGTTTTAATAAAAAGAGCAAAGATTCTTTCGCCCTCCTCTCCTTTTCACGGAAAATTGCTTGATATTTTAATTGAAGATGGAATTATTTCATCCATAGAAGATAATTTAGAAATCAATGCTGATAAAATTATCGCGTTGGATGAGCTGTATGTTTCCAGCGGATGGGTAGATTGTTTCGCAAACTTTTGCGATCCGGGACAGGAGTTTAAAGAAACGCTGGAAACCGGTGCCAATGCCGCGGCGGCAGGTGGTTTCACACAAGTAATGGTGATTCCAAATACCCAGCCGGAAGTATATAATAAAAGCCAGGTGGAATATCTTGTTCAAAAAAGCAAATCGCTTCCTGTTGATATTTTACCAATTGGCTCTGTCACTAAAAAAACAGAGGGGAAAGAATTGAGTGAAATGTACGACATGTTTAATAATGGCGCCATTGCGTTTTCTGATGGAACATCCCCGGTGCAATCTTCAGGAATTTTACAAAAGATAATGGAATATACGCTTGCCATTGACGCAACAATTATACAATTGCCCGATGATAAAAGTATTGGATCCCGTGGACTGATGAATGAGGGTGAGACTTCAACAAAGCTTGGACTTCCGGGAAAACCGGCCTTGTCCGAAGAACTGATGATAGCAAGGGATATTGAGCTTGCAAGATATACTGGTTCTAAAATTCATTTTACAGGTATTTCCACCGCAAAATCATTAGAGCTTATTACACAGGCAAAAAAAGAAAATCTTCGGGTAACCTGCTCCGTTACACCCTATCATTTATACTTTAGCGAAGAAGATCTTTCGGACTATAATACCAACCTGAAAGTTAATCCGCCAATCAGAACGAAAAAAGACAGGGATGCTTTGCGCGCAGGCGTAAAAAATGGAATCGTAGATTTTATTGCATCACATCATCAGCCACAGGATTGGGATCATAAAGTATGTGAATTTGAATATGCTAAAAATGGTATGGAAGGACTTGAAAATGTTTTTGGAGCCTCCAGAATTTGCGGCGTTGAAACTGAACTTTTTGTAAAAATGCAAACTCAAAATATCCGGGATATTTTTAAAATAGCATCGCCTTCTATCGAAATTGGACAAAAAGCGAACCTCACTTTATTCAGCCCTGATGAGGAATATGTCTTTAATGAAAAAGATATTTATTCAAAATGTCGTAATAATGCTTTTCTTGGAAAAAAATTAAAAGGAAAAGTGATTGGGATAATCAATGGAGAGAGCTTATTTTTGAAATAATTAAAAAAGAATTATGGAACAAACTATTACCACAACATCAACAAAGGGTTTTGTAATTGGGCTAATATTAATCATTTTGGCTCTCGGAACCTACTTGGCCAATATAAAGGTAAATGGCCCCGTACAATGGTTTGGCTATGCGGTGTATGTCGTAGGAATTATTTGGTCAATCAATTCGTACGGCAAGCAGGTAAATTATAATTCTACCTTTGGTAACTACTTTGCTCATGGCTTTAAAGTGGCAGCAATGGTAACGGCAATAATGATTATTTATATCATAATCTTTGTTGTTTTATTTCCATCTTTTAAAGAAGATGCCATTGATCAGGCAAGAAAATCGATGCAGGAAAAAAATAATTTAACACCAGATCAAATAACCCAGGGGCTTGAAATGACGAGGAAATTTTTTATGGTATTTCTTGTTGGTGGCACACTAATTGGCTATCTTATTATAGGCTCTCTCGCATCTTTAATCGGTGCCGGAATTACAAAAAAGGAGCCCAACAAATTTGTTGAAGATGTTAATCAAATCGGGCAATGATGGATATTTCGGTTGTAATTCCTTTACTTGATGAAGCTGAATCTTTACCCGAGCTAGAGGCGTGGATAAAGCGTGTGATGGATGAAAATAATTACACCTACGAAATGATATTTGTTGATGACGGCAGCAGCGATAATTCCTGGAACGTAATCGAACAATTACGGCAAAAAAATCCTTTCGTTAGGGGAATTAAGTTTCAAAGAAACTATGGAAAGAGTGCCGCCTTGAACGAGGGTTTTAAAATGGCAAACGGAAAAGTAGTTGTTACCATGGATGCCGATCTGCAGGACAGTCCGGATGAAATTCCTGAGTTAAGACGAATGGTGCTGGAAGATGATTATGATATTGTAAGTGGCTGGAAGAAAAAAAGATTCGATAGTACACTTTCAAAGAATATACCTTCAAAAATTTATAATGCTGCTGCAAGAAAGGCAAGCGGAATTTATTTACATGATTTTAATTGCGGATTAAAAGCCTACAAAAATAAAGTAGTAAAAAATATAGAAGTGTATGGTGAAATGCATCGATACATTCCTTTACTTGCCAAGTGGTCTGGCTTTAAAAAATTTGGTGAAAAAATAGTAGCGCACAGTCCAAGGAAATATGGTGTCACTAAATTTGGGTGGAACCGTTTTGTAAATGGCTTTCTTGACCTGGCTTCTATAATGTTTGTTGGCAAGTTTCGTAAAAATCCAATGCATTTTTTTGGATTATGGGGAACGTTTTTCTTTTTATTTGGATCCATCGTAGCAATTTATCTTACCATAACAAAATTCTTTTTTGATAAAACAGGCATGACTGAAAGGCCTCTTTTTTATTTTGCAATGCTGGCCATGGTAATTGGTACGCAGCTTTTTCTCGCAGGATTTTTGGGAGAACTAATCTCAAGAAATGGAGTTGAAAGAAATCATTACCTTATTGAAGACAGGATTGATTAGGTTAATAACGCTGCGATTCTTTCACGAAAAAAATTTGCATTAAATCGATTTGATCAACTTTTATCTTGGCAGAAAGTATTCATAAAAATATTATTATTATTGGCCCCGCACACCCTTTACGAGGCGGACTAGCATCGTATGACGAACGCCTTGCAAAAGAATTTAATGACCACGGTTATAACACAACTATCTATACTTTCTCCTACCAATACCCTTCTTTTTTATTTCCTGGAACAACGCAATATTCAACAGAACCGGCACCTGCAAACATTTCCATTAAAGTAAAAATAAATTCCATCAATCCTTTTAATTGGATGCTTACAGGCAATGAATTAAAAAAATTGTCACCAGACATCATTATTGTACGGTATTGGCTTCCATTTATGGGGGCTTGCCTTGGCACGATTTTAAGGCGTGTAAAGAAAAATAATCACACTAAAACTATATGCATCGCAGATAATATATTCCCTCATGAAAAAAGATTAGGTGACAAATCCTTGACCAAATATTTTTTAAAACCGATAGATGGTTTTATCACCATGAGTGAAAAAGTTCTTGCTGATCTGCACCAATTTGCAAAAGGCAAACCGGCCCAGTTTGTGCCACATCCTTTGTATGATAATTTTGGAGAAAAGGTTAGCAAGGAAGAGGCAAGGCAAAAACTTACTGTTGACCAAAACGATAAAGTGCTCCTGTTTTTTGGTTTTATAAGGAAGTATAAAGGGCTGGACATTTTACTGAATGCAATGAAATTATTAAAGCGGAATGCTTCAACCCAAAATATTAAACTCCTGATTGCGGGAGAATTTTATGAAGATGAAAAAAACTACCAGGAATTATTAAATGATCCTTTGATAAAAGATAACCTGATCGTTCATACGCAATTTATAACAGATAGCATGGTGAAGTATTTTTTATGTGCTACTGATTGTGTGGTACAGCCTTATAGAAACGCCACCCAAAGCGGTGTTACGCCGCTTGCCTATCATTTTGAAATTCCAATGATTGTGACAAATGTTGGCGGCCTTCCTTCATTAGTTCCCGATAAAAAAGTTGGATTAGTTGCAGAACCTAATGCAGAAAGTATTGCAGAAAAAATCAAAGAATATTTTGCCATAGGAGAAGAATTTTTTTTGACGCACCTTCGCGAAGAGAAGAAAAAATATAGCTGGGACAATATGCTTAAAGCAATTGTTGATTTAATAAAATAATATTTCAAAAAAGCAGTAGAACTTGCAGAAAATTAATAGTAAATGATATATCGAAGTAAAGCTCCTTTGCGGATAGGCCTTGCCGGTGGCGGTACTGATGTAAGTCCGTATAGCGATCAGTTTGGCGGGGCAATATTAAATGCAACGATATCACTTTTTGCTTACGCTAATATCGAAGTGCTGGAAGAAAACAAAATTATAGTTGAGGCTTTGGACCGAAAAGAAAAACAAGAGTTTGGATGGGCGAAAACTTTACCGATTGATGGTACGCTCGATTTATTAAAAGGCGTTTATAATCGCATTCAAAAAGATTTTGGAATGCCGCAAAAAGGTTTTCGGCTGTCCACATTTGTTGACGCTCCCGCAGGTTCCGGGCTTGGTACATCGTCAACATTAGTGGTTGCGATCATCGGGGCTTTTGTTGAAATGCTTAAATTGCCCTTAGGCGATTATGATATTGCACATCTTGCCTACCAAATAGAGCGCAACGATCTTAAACTAACCGGCGGCAAGCAAGATCAATATGCAGCAATGTTTGGAGGCGTAAATTTTATGGAATTTTACGAAGGTGATAAAGTGATTGTGAACCCTTTACGAATAAAATCTCAATATTTACATGAGTTGGAAAATAATCTCGTTCTTTACTTTACTGCCAATAGCCGCGATAGCGCTGCCATCATCGATGAGCAGGTAAAAAATGTAAATAATAAAGATGAAAAGAGCATTGAAGCCATGCATCAATTAAAGGAGCAGGCAAAAATGATGAAGGAAGCCTTATTAAAAGGAAGGCTAAATGAATTTGGGGAAATACTTGATTTTGGGTTTCAGCAAAAAAGAAAAATGGCCCACAATATAAGCAATAGCCGCATTGAAGAAATATATGAATCAGGAAAAAAAGCCGGGGCAACCGGAGGCAAAATAAGCGGTGCCGGCGGCGGCGGGTTCATGATATTTTATTGTCCCGGAAATTCTCATCACGCTGTAATTGAAGCGTTAAATTCTTTCGGAGGCGAAGTAAAGAATTATACATTTACAAAATATGGTTTAACAACCTGGTGCGCATAAACTTATTAATATGGAGAAAATAAAAAATATCATTCAGTCATCTATCGATGTAAAAACTTTGATATTGGCTGATGAAAAAATGTTACAAACTGTAATGAATTGTGTAACCGTTATTGTAAGTGCTTTCGAAAAAGGCAACAAGGTTTTGTTTTGCGGAAATGGTGGAAGTGCTTCGGATGCCCAACATCTTGCCGCCGAATTTAGCGGACGATTTTATACGGACAGAGATGCTCTGCCCGCTGAAGCTTTGCATTGCAACACATCTTACATAACTGCGGTGGCAAATGATTATAGTTATGATGTTATTTATTCAAGATTGATTAAAGGAATTGGAAATGCGGGAGATGTGCTGGTTGGGTTGAGCACATCTGGCAATAGCAAAAATATTGTCAACGCGTTTGAAGTTGCCAAAGATAAAAATATGAGCACCATTGCTTTTACAGGATCCACGGGAGGCAAATTAAAAAAATATGCGGATTACTTAATAAATATTCCATCTGACGATACGCCCAGGATCCAGGAAAGTCATATTACGCTCGGTCATATTATTTGCCAGCTTGTAGAGGAAATTTATTTTGCAGATACAAATGATTAAAGAAGCAATTATTCTTGCAGGTGGGCTTGGAACAAGGCTTCGTTCTGTTGTTTCTGATTTACCAAAATGCCTCGCACCTGTTGCCGGGAAACCATTTCTGCATTATGTGATTGACCATCTTAAAAAAGAAGGTATTACTAATTTTATTATTTCTGTTGGTTATAGAAATGAAGACATCATTCACTTTATTACTAAAAATTTTCCCTTTCATGCAAGCTCCGATTCCGGTATAAAATTTCAGTTTTCAGTTGAAGAAGAACCCCTCGGAACCGGCGGAGCAATTAAATTATCCTGTGAAAAATTAATCGGCACTGAAGTAATTATTTGCAATGGCGACACACTGTTTGAGGTTGATATAAAACGACTGGGTAATTTTCACCAACAAAATAATGCTGACTGTAGTTTGTCTCTTAAGCCAATGACGGATTTTAATCGTTATGGCGTTGTCGAGCTTGATAAAGATCAGTCTATAAAGTCTTTTAAGGAAAAGCAATTTTATAAAACAGGGCTAATTAACGGTGGCGTGTATGCGCTGAATGCAGCCGCATTTTTTGATGAAAACCTTCCGGATAAATCTTCTTTTGAAAAAGATTATCTCGAAAAATTTGTTGGCAAAAGAAAAATGTATGGCCTGGTTCAAGAGGAATATTTTATTGACATCGGCATTCCTGAAGACTTTAAAAGAGCCCAAAGTGAATTAAGCGGCAGGTTTTAAAATGAATTATATAAATGAAAGACCTTTCAAAAATCGACAACACCTGGACATTATTTCTTGATCGTGATGGTGTGATAAATGAAGAAAAACATGAAGATTATATTCGTAAATGGGCTGAATTTAAATTTTATGAGGGCGTAAAAGAAGCACTCGCAATTTTTAATAAAAAATTTGGAAGAATATTTATTGTAACCAACCAAAGAGGTGTAGGAAAAGGATTGACTAAAACGGAGGACCTTGATATTATTCATAAAAATATGGTTGAAGAAATTATTGAGGCAGGAGGAAGAATTGACAAACTGTATTTTGCTATCGACTTAGAAAATGACAGCCCGAACCGTAAACCAAACCCGGGCATGGGTTTGCAGGCAAAGCTTGATTTTCCTGATATTGATTTCTCCAAAAGCATTATGATCGGCAATACAATAAGCGATATGAAATTTGGAAGAAACCTCGGCACTGCAATCAATATTTTTTTGCCAACAACAAGGAAAGATGTTGACATAAAAGATGTAAATATTGACCTCGTTTTTGAGAGTCTTATTTCAGTAGCAAAGGCTCTATAGCTTAGTTAAAATTTTACGATTAACAATAATTTCAGGCAAATTCAGTTTTCTTTGCTCAAACGTCTTTGATGCTTAAACCCTGGTTTTTAATAATTTCTTTTTTTTTAATAGGTCATTCATCCTTTGCGCAACTTTCCAGCTCAGAAAATAACGCGCTGCGTAAAAAAGAAGATTCACTAAAGAAATTCTCTCTGCAGATTATACAAGGAAGGACAGCCGCCGATCGCTTCGCTGCTGACAGCCAGTTCACGAAATTATTTGTGAGGGCACTAAAACTTAAGAACTCATTTTATTATCCTTTTGATTCGCTTTTCGTCATTTCGAAGTTAGTTCCTGAAGACAGCACTTTCAAAATTTTCACCTGGCAAATGGTGGTGAACGAAAATGTTACACGCCAGCATGGAGCAATTCAAATGAGAACAGAAGATGGTTCGCTGAAACTTTTCCCACTCATCGATAAATCGGGAGTTACCAATAATCCTGAAGATACGATCGGTAATAACTTTGGCTGGATGGGCGCCGTATATTATAAGATAATTGAGAAAAAGGCATTTGGAAAAAATTATTATACGCTGCTTGGTTTCGATGAAAATAATATCAACAGCAATAAAAAGGTTATTGAAATACTTACTTTCAACGAGGGAGAACCAATTTTTGGCGGATCTTATTTTAGTTTCCAGGATAATGATTTAATAAAAAAGTTCAGGGCCCGATATATTATGGAATATAAGAAAAATGCAGGGCCGAGATTAACCTATGATCCTGAACAGGATATGATCATTTATGAACATTTAATTTCAGAAACAGGCGAACCCCAGAAAAAATATACTTATATACCTGATGGAGATTACGAAGGGCTAAAATGGAATGATGGCAAATGGGTGCATATTCAAAAAGTGTTTACTCAAAAAACACCTGAGGGGCAAGAGCCACTCCCTAATCCCGTTTTGGATGCGCAAGGCAACATTGATGAATCGAAATTGAGTAACAGGAGGCCTGAAAATTACCAGGAAAATTCGAATGATTCACTTCCGGCGCCTAACCAGGTAGCGGCGCCTACCGGTAAAAAAATTAAGAAGAAATAGTCCGATAAGGTCAGGCATCAATTAAGAAAGTGCCAAGGTCTACCACCTCTCCTTCTTTCATCTTAAATTCCTCAACATACCTGAGGTCAAGATTCTGCATAACCCTGCTTTTAAAAATTTCTTTCCCATCACGATAAACGGCAAAATAAAAATCAGGCTTTTCTTCCAGCTTCGCAAAGCCGGCAAAATGTTTTTCAGTAAATTTAAATTTTGCACGACCGTTTTTATTTAAGGCGCTTTCGCCTAAAAAATCATCATTAATTATATCTTTATCAAATAGCCGAACCGCATATTCTTTGCCGGTCACAGGAGCATCTGTCCCCCTGGCAATAAGCAGAAGTCTAACTTCTATATTCATGTCTTCATTCAACGATAGCTTTGGCATAATAAATTTTTTATTAATTAAAATGTATTTATTCATCCAATTTAAGCACCGCTAAAAATGCTTCCTGCGGTACTTCAACATTTCCAATTTGCTTCATTCTTTTTTTCCCTTCTTTCTGTTTTTCCAGCAATTTCCTCTTCCTGCTAATATCGCCGCCATAGCACTTTGCGGTAACATCTTTTCTAATAGCGCTAATATTTTCACGGGCCACAACCTTTGCGCCAATGGCGGCTTGTATCGCAATTTGAAATTGCTGGCGTGGCACCAATTCTTTTAATTTCTCGCATAGTTTTCTTCCAAAATCCTGTGATCGTATGCGATGGATCAACGAACTTAAAGCATCCACTTTTTCACCATTAAGCAAAATATCCATTTTCACAATGTCGCTTTCCCTATACCCAATTGGATGATAATCAAAAGACGCATAGCCTCTGGTTACACTTTTAAGCCGGTCGTAAAAATCAAAAACGATTTCTGTCAAAGGCATTTCAAAAGTAAGTTCAACACGGGTAGGTGTCAAATAACCCTGGTTAATCAGCAAGCCGCGTTTGTTAATGCAAAGCGTCATAATATTACCAATATACTCAGGTTTGGTAATTATCTGGGCTTTAATAAATGGCTCTTCAATCTTCTCAATACGACTCGGGTCAGGCATTTGAGACGGATTATTTACAATGATCTTTTGACCTTTTGTGGTATAAGCAATAAAGCTCACGTTCGGAACAGTAGTAATTACCGTTTGGTTAAATTCCCTTTCCAGTCTTTCCTGGATGATTTCCATGTGAAGCATACCCAGGAAACCACATCTGAATCCAAATCCTAACGCTTGGGATGTTTCAAGTTCAAAAGTAAGAGATGCATCATTCAGTTGCAACTTCTCCATGCAATCGCGCAGTTCTTCAAATTCATCTGTGTTTATCGGGAAAATCCCTGCAAATACCATCGGCTTTACTTCTTCAAAACCTTTAATTGATTCTTTACACGGGTTGGTTGTTGTTGTAATTGTATCGCCAACTTTTACTTCTTTCGCATTCTTTATTCCTGTAATCACATAACCAACATCACCGGCCTTAACTTCAGTTTTTGGAAGCAATCCTATTTTTAAAATTCCTACTTCGTCGGCCCCATATTCCTTTCCAGTATTAGAAAATTTTATTTTTTCTCCCTTTCTTAAGACGCCATTAAAAATGCGATAGTAAACAATAATTCCGCGGAAGCTATTGTAAACACTATCGAAAATTAATGCCTGTAACGGAGCGTTATAGTGCCCTTTTGGCGCAGGAATTCGTTTGATAATAGCAGTCAAAATTTCTTGTATGCCAATGCCCGTTTTTGCGCTTGCGTGTAAAATATCCGCGTGCTTGCATCCCGTCAATTCTATTATCTGGTCTTCAACTTCCGGAATCATGGCGCCATCCATATCTATTTTATTAATGACAGGAATAATCTCCAAATCGTTATCAATGGCCAGGTATAAATTTGAAATTGTTTGCGCCTGTATGCCTTGAGTAGCGTCAACGAGTAACAAAGCGCCTTCGCATGCAGCGAGCGCACGGCTCACTTCGTAACTAAAATCAACGTGGCCGGGAGTATCAATTAAATTGAGCACATAATCCTCTCCACCTTCGCTGTAATTTATTTGAATTGCGTGGCTTTTTATGGTAATCCCTTTTTCTCTTTCAAGGTCCATATCATCAAGCACTTGCGCCTGCATCTCACGATCAGTAATGGTGTGCGTAAATTCAAGCAGCCTGTCCGCCAGTGTACTCTTCCCGTGATCAATATGCGCAATAATGCAAAAATTTCGAATGTTCTTCATAATTGGCGGCGAAGATATGAAAAAGGAGTATCCTTTTAAACTGCTGCAACTATTCTAGTTTAATGGTGATGAAGACTTATACGTATCTGCAATTTGCTTACCTACAACGTCAAAGCTGAATTTGTCTGCGGCACTATCAGCTATAAATTCGCGGTTGAAGAATTGATAATCTAACATCATTTTTTTCATAGCTTCCTTCAATTCTTCCTTATTTCCTGGTTCAACTAATATTCCGTTGGTTTGATTGATTACTTCACCTACTCCACCCACATCGGATGAAATCACCGGAACGCCGCAGCATAAAGCTTCGAGAATAACACATGGCAGATTTTCAACACGGCTAAATAAAACAAATGCAGACGCTTGTTGCATCTCTTTTGCTACCTGGCCATAAGAAACAGGTGATTTAAAAAAAATAACTTTATTCGTTAACGATAGCGAATCAGAAAGCGCTATAAGTTCATTTGTTACCCAGCCAATAAAGCTAAATGTAAATGATAATCCTTCATCTGCTAATTCCTTTATTGCGGCAATTATTCCTTCGGGATTTTTATGAAAGTTTAAAGATGAAACGTGTAAAAATTTAAAACCATTAATCTCTCCCGGCCTATAATAAAATAAATTAGTATCTACAACGTTGGCGACTACTTTATAGGGAATTTGAACAATTTTATTAATTGCTTTTCCGAGATCTTTTGTAACCGGCAACAAAAGTGAGGTATTTTTTAAAACACTTTCTGTATAATTTCTAAAAACAACTCCCTTATTAAAAATATTGACAGAAGCATTTGAATGATAACCGGTCCAATGTTCTGTAACGATATAGGGTACACGAAAAACTCTTTTTAAATAGAGCGCTTGCAAGCCGGCTTTTAACGCAACATGCACATGAACTAAAGATGGCTTGCCATTCTTGCTAATATAATTTTTTAAAACTTCCGAATAAGTTTTTTTGTATTTAATGGTAGAAATAATGCGGTCTAAAATAGGAATGCCTATCTTAAGCGGGTGATAAAAGACAATTATTTCGTGAAGATTTTTTGAAGAAGACAAAATGGTTTTTGTATTGTTTGTAACAGAACCTTTTTCATCTTTTCTAAAATGAAAAACGGTAATCCGCTGAAACGCAGAAACAGCCTTAGCTTGCCTTTGAATGAAATCTCCATCATAAAGAGCTAATTCATTAGGGTACCAACTGGCGAGCCACAAGACGTAATTCATAACCTATTTTTTTATAGAAAAAATTGCTATGATACAATCACCGTTAAAGGGAAATTTTTTCATTACAATATTTATTTTCGTTTTCATTTGATAATACATGCCGAAGTTCAGTTCATTCTGTTCAAAATCTTTTTCCTGGAATAACCTGCACAAGGTGTAAGGAGAAAAATACCAGTAATGATCTGGATGAATGGTCTCTTTTTGATTTAACGATGCCGCCATCGCCTGAACTGAAGCGTAATTGGGCACAGTTACCAGAACTTTAGTCCCGCAAGGAAAACTATTTTTTAATACCTCAATTGCTTCAGATGGATTTACTAAATGTTCCAGAACTTCTGAAAGTAAGATCACATCAAACTGCACATTTTCTATTTCTTTTGGATAGAATTTCATTATGTCGCAATAGAAAATATTTTGATCGCCGGTTAACTCAAAATATTCTTTGATTGATGCAACATTATTTTCAAGGCCGGTAACTTTCTTAGCAACCTTTTTCAAATTTTCATGAAGCAATGATTTGTTTTCAAACTTCTGGCGCGTAAATGGATAATCTGTGCAGCCGATGTGCATTACATTTTTATTTTTACAAAAATCAAGGATAAAATCAACCCTGTTATAAATGGTAGCCTTATTTGTTTTTGGAACCTGTATCCAAAATTTATTTTTTTCTCCGTTAATTCTATATGCCAGCAAGTTTTTTAAAACAGAAAAGGATAACCAGGTGCCAAGCCAGTTTATTTTTTTTGATTCGCCCAATTAGTAATTTTTTAAGCAAGAAATAAAATAAATAAATTCTTCAACCTTATATGTTCTTAATTTGGTAGTTTTTCAAATGTAAACCAATTTGGTAATCCTTCATGAATGCATTCGTTCCAAATCAAAGCAAATTTTTTTAAACTTATTTTTATTTATGTGCCTAAAAATGATTTTAAAACCAGCATTGAAAAAGAGATTGTTTTGATTTTGCGCACGGTGAACAATAGAATAAAATTGATTTGCGTTTGTTCATAGAAGCCCTGTCCTATTTTTGAAAAATATGTTTGCAATAATTACCGGCAATAATTAAAATGGAGAAAGGATAAGTTTGCATTATGGGTTTAAAAAAATTAGAGCTAAGCAATATAATGGAATAAGATATGATCATACAGTTTTGTGGACTTTCGGGCAGCGGTAAAACAACATTAGCATTAATGGCAAAGAAATATTTTATGGATAAAAAAAAGCACATTGAAGTAATTGATGCTGATGAATACAGAAATTTTTTTAATGCAGACCTTGGATTTTCTAAAGAAGATAGAAACAGCAACGTTAGACGGCTTGCATTTATCGCCGAGAGGTTTTCTCAGCATAACATAATACCCATAATTTGCGCAATAAATCCTTACGATAAGATAAGGAAAGAAATTGCGAACAAATACGCTGATGTTAAAACAGTTTATATAAAATGTTCGCTTGAGGAATTAACCAAGCGCGATACAAAAGGCTTGTATGCGAAAGCATTATTGCCGAAGGGAAATATAAATAAGATCACCAATCTTTCAGGGGTGAATGATCCTTTTGAAACCCCGGAAAGGCCCGACTCATTATAGAAACGGATAAAGAAACAATTCCTGAATCGTCAACAAAACTTATAACTTTTATTGAATCGCATATTTAATTCCTGAGTGATAAAAACATTATCGATTAATTTTAGGCAACGTGATTTTATTTATTAAAAAAATATTTTCGGGTATTTTTGGCACTGCCCAATATCAAAAATATTTTGATAATTATGTTGCCAGCAATTCCCTGGTGCTTCTTTTTATCCACTGTTTGTCGATCATCCTGGTATTTTTTTCAAATTTTATTTTAGTGAAGATTGCCGGTGTGAGCAACTACGGAGGTTATGTTTATCTTTTCAACCTGGTCTATTTACTTGTTACGTTTTCCATCCTCGGCCTCGACACATTGCTGGTGAAAAAAGTAGCTGTGTTTAACGACACGAAAAAGTATCCTCAACTAAAAGGCATTCTTTTATTCGCTCTTTTTATTATTGTAATAAGCTCGATAATTGTGGCGGCGCTGTTTAAAATTATTTCAAATTTATCAGGCTCATTAAATTTCATCTCTCAGATTAATTGGTTTGCCTTTGCCTTAATATCATTGCTCATGCTTTCAGCGATGTCGCTTTCTCAAGTGGTATTACAGGGAATGAAAAAAATAGTTTGGAGCCAGGTTGGTGAAAAGATAATACGGCCATTGATATTGATCACTTTGGTGATTACCTTTTATTTATTTTCAACTCAAGTCACCCTGCAAAAGCTAATCTGGATCAATGTTCTATCCATTACAGTTACATTAATTGTGATACTTATTTTTTGCAAAAAAACCATTGGAAGTAAGCTAAAAAAAATCAAGGCTGAATATGATCTCAAAAACTGGATGACAGCTTCAATCTCATTTTTTGTGGTTGATCTCTTGTACAATTTTAATACGCGGATAAGTATTTTTTTATTAGGTATTTTTAAAAGCGAAGAAAGTATCGGCATATTTAATATTGCTTTAAGAGTAAGTGAAATCATTAGTTTTTCGCTGGTAATCATAAACTTTGTTTTATCGCCGGTTATCGCAAATCTTTACGCAAATGGTAAAAAAGAAAAACTACAAATTATGATTACGAGATCGGCAAGAGGAACTTTATTCATTGGTTTGTTGTTAACGGCAATTATACTTTTATTCAGCAAAAATATTCTTGGGCTTTTCGGGGCCAGGTTTATATCTGGTCAGGCGACATTGATTGTTTTGGGTTTTGGCCAGCTCATTAACATACTCTGCGGCTCGGTTGGTTTGTTACTATTGATGACGGGAAATCAGCGCTTTTCTATTTATAGTCTGGGGGTAGGAACAGCAATTAATTTAATCTTAAATTTTATTTTAGTTCCAAAATATGGAATCCTGGGATCAGCCATTGCTTCGTCAACAAGTTTAATTACCTGGAATTTAATGATGTATTATTATGTAAGAAGGAAATTAGATATTCGTACAACCGCATTTGGATTTTTATAAAAAATTAAAATTGAAAAAGCCTGATTTTTTTATTGTTGGAGCACCTAAAACCGGGACTACTGCTTTAAATAATTACCTGTCTCAACACCCAGATGTATTCATGCCGCAAAAAGAACTTCATCGGTTTGGAGCTGATTTAAAAATGCGGATCATTCCTTCTGAAGAGGAATATTTACAATCTTTTCAAAGTGCCGGAGAAGGCAAGTTAATTGGCGAAGCATCGGTGTGGTATTTATTTTCAAAGACGGCAGCTGCAGAAATAAAACGTTTTTCGCCCGCGGCGAAAATTATTATCATGCTTCGTAACCCGGTGGAAGTGCTTTCATCCCTACATAGCCAGAACCTGTATAACGGTAACGAGGACACGAAAGATTTTAAAAAAGCTTTGGAGATTGATGCTGAAAGAAAGAAAGGAAATTTTCTCCCCAAATCAGTTGATTTTTTTGCGTTGCCATCTTATTTTGATTCAGCGTTATATTTTGAGCAAGTGAAAAGGTATTTAGATGTTTTTGGAAGCGGAAATGTTCAAATTATCTTGTACCATGATTTTATAAAAAATACACGTGAAATATTTTTAGAAACTTTGCGATTTCTTGGGCTCAATAGTGAGACAAAAATTCAATTTTCAGTGATTAATCCAAATAAAAAAGTTAAACTGTTTGGGCTTCATAAATTTCTTAAAAGCCCACCGAACAAAGTAAAGAAAATTGTAAGACTTGTTCTTCCTGCCAAAAAAATAAGGCATAAAATAATGCTGCAATTGTTTAAATTAAATATTGCGGAGAAAAAAAGAGACGACATGAACCAGGCGCTGAGGAAAGAGTTGATTGCTTTTTATAAGAATGATATTCAAAAGCTGGGTAAATTAATTAATCGCGATTTATCGAATTGGATGCTTTAGCTTGACTAGATGCATTCCTTAAAAATGCCTTTCAATTTTCTCAACTGGAATTTCAATCTCTTCCGGATAACATAAATCTTCCTAAATTTATTTAAGGAATTATAAACATGTCGCTACTAAAAAAAATAAATTTAAAAGCAAAGCCGGAGATCAATACGGGTTTTGGTATCAATCCGTCAAACTATGGCGGCCGCTTTCTTAATAAAAATGGGCGCGCTAATATCGAAAAAAAGGGCATCGGATTTTTAGAAAAAATAAGCTGGTATCATACCATGCTGTTATTGCCACGCTGGAAATTTTTTTCAATCATCTTACTTTTTTACGTGTGTAGTAACCTCGTGTTTGCAGGTTTTTATTTTTTTATTGGAATAGGAAGACTGGGGGAAATTCCTTCTTCATCACAATTGCACAATTTTGCAGAAGCATTTTTTTTCAGCACGCAAACTTTCACTACGGTTGGCTATGGCCGCATTAATCCCGTTGGATATCTTTCCAGCACAATTGCTGCGTTTGAGGCATTATTCGGCCTTCTCAGCTTTGCCTTGGCAACCGGTCTTTTATACGGAAGATTTTCTAAACCGATCGCCTATTTGAGGTTTAGCGAAAACGCTATCATTGCCCCCTATAGAAATATAAATGCTTTAATGTTTCGAGTAGCGCCTTTTAAAAATACAAATCTTGTTGATGCTTCTGTAAATGTCACGCTCGGAATGACGGTTGAGGAAAACGGAATAAAGGTGAATAGGTTCTACCAGCTCGACCTCGAGTTTACCACTGTGACAGCGCTCTCACTAAGTTGGACGATTGTCCATCCCATTACCGAAAAAAGCCCTCTCTACAATTTTACTAAAAGTGATTTTGAAAATCAAAAGGGAGAAATACTTGTTTTCATAAAAGCGTTTGATGATATGTTTTCTAACATTGTCGTTGCCAGAACTTCGTATGTTTTTGAAGAAGTGCACCATGGCGCCAAATTTGAACCCATGTATGAAAGAGCTTCGACGGGTGACAAAACAATTATTTATTTAAACAGATTAAACTCAATTATACCTGCTGGCTTAAATTCAATTTCTGCAAATGAGGAACTTCCTGTTAATGATATAAAAATATAAAGCATCCTTTTTTGGGAGGATGCTTTAATTATCTAAACAGAATTGAATTATTTACTTCTTCACCTTATTGGCTTTATAGCGCATGTCCGCAGTGCCGTCCTTTTTCTTAGGGCCCGCTGTCATCGTAGAAGTTTTAGTCACCTTGTTTTCTTTCATACGCATATCAGGTGTGCCATCTTTCTTCATCCCTGATTTTTCAGTTACTGTCTTGGTCTCCTTTGTTTTTACGGCTGGTGCTGTGGTTACAGTTGTCGGAGCCGTAACTGCCGTCTTTTGTTTTGTTGTTTTTGTTGTTTTTTTAACGGTGCTTGTTGCAGGTGCAGTTTGTGCATTGGCAACGCCAAACATAGACGCTACAAACATAGCTGCGATAATAATTCTTTTCATAATTAATAGTTTAATTTGAAATCCAAATTAAGAGATTAGCCAGACATTACTTGCAAAAAAATGCTAATAATACAATAGGATCAAAATTTTACAATATCGTGATAATGGCTATTTCAAACTTTTGATGATCATTGCAAAATCAGATACGATCAACGATGCTCCTCCTACCAAACCGCCGTCTACATCTGGCTTCCCAAAAATCTCTTTTGCATTATTTGCTTTTACACTTCCGCCGTATAAGATTGAAATACTTTCGGCAATTTCCCGACCATATTTTCTTTCAAAAATATTCCTGATGTGTTGGTGCATATCCTGTGCCTGCTCTGCAGTTGCCGTCTTTCCGGTTCCAATTGCCCAAATGGGTTCATAGGCAACTACGAAATCCTGAAGATTTTCCGCTTCCAAATGAAAAAGGGATTTCTTTATCTGTTCTTCAACATATTCTGCCTGGCTTCCGTTTTCTCTTATATTTAAAGGCTCTCCGCAACAAAAAATTGGCTTCAATCCATTTTGTAAACTGGCATCAACTTTTTCAGAAATCATTTTATTATCTTCTCCGAAGATTTCCCGTCTTTCGCTGTGGCCAACTATTACATACCCGATTCCTATCGACTGAAGCATTAAAACACTAACTTCCCCGGTAAATGCGCCCGAGGTTTTAGTATAACAGTTTTGCGCGGCAATATTATATCCTTTATTGTTTTTTATTTTTTCCAGGGCAGGAAGAAGGTAGGGAAATGGTACCGCCATTACTACCTCACGGTTAGGGGTAATCGAAATATTTTCATTAATGATTCCATCAATCAGATTATTTGCTTCATCAATGGTAAGGTTCATTTTC
>JBBRSV010000103.1:0-17852 GCA_038245055.1 Chitinophagales bacterium
TAAACTAACGGTTGCTATGTATCCGAATTTGTATTATGCTATTAATGATTGGTTTGGATGGAAGATTAATGCTTTCAAAATTTTTTATACGTTTGGAATTTTTGTAGCTCTTGGGTTTATCGCCGGAGCTTATTTTTTAACTCGGGAACTAAAACAAAAGGAAAAACTTGGGCTGTTATACCCGATGGAAGAAAGTATAACTGCCGGCAGACCTGCATCTTTCCTCGACCTGCTGATAAACGCAATCGTTGGTTTCGTTTTTGGCTACAAGCTTATTGGCGTTCTTCTTGCAAGCCGAACGCCGGGCCTCGACCTCCAGGATTATATTTTTTCTTCATCGGGAAACTGGGCTGGCGGAATTATAATTGCCGCGCTTCTCGTTTATCTTAAATACAGGGAAAAGGAAAAGCAAAAACTCGCAAAGCCGGAAAAAAGAAGCATTAGAATTTGGCCTCACGACAGGGTAGGAGACTTGGTAATTTTCGCTTTAGTGTTTGGTATAATCGGAGCGAAGCTGTTTGATAATTTTGAAAATTGGGACAGGTTTATCCAAAATCCCATTGGCAATTTACTGTCTCCCAGCGGACTCACATTTTACGGCGGACTTATTTGCGCAACGATCGCTATTTGTATTTATGCCCGCAAAAAAGGCATTAATTTGTTGCACCTTGTGGATTCAGCCGCACCCGCATTAATGATTGCTTATGCTATAGGCCGCATTGGCTGCCAGGTAGCCGGCGATGGAGATTGGGGTATTTATAACAGTGCTTATATAAGTGATAAACCCGGGCACGTTGTTGCTGCCACGCCTGAGCAATTCCAGGAAAAATTAAACCGGAACGCTACCTATTTTTTAAACGGTTCTGTTACTGATCCGTCCGGTATCACTTTAAATATTACCGACCGCCATTCTGAATCACTTGATAAAGTTCCGCATAAGAGTTTTAAAGGGCCGGATTTTTTACCTAAATGGTTATTTGCTTACACCTATCCTCATAATGTAAATGAAGATGGTATTTTATTAAATGACTGCGAGGGCAAATATTGCCGCGCCTTGCCACAACCGGTCTTTCCTACACCTTTTTATGAAACGGTTGTCTGTTCATTGCTTTTTTTATTTTTATGGATGATAAGGCGAAGGATAAAAATTCCCGGTATTATGTTTTCAATCTACCTTATTCTGAATGGCATCGAACGCTTTCTCGTTGAAACGATTCGTGTAAACACAACTTATACAATTTTCGGCATTCATCCTACGCAGGCAGAATTGATCTCTGCGGCGCTTGTGATAGTGGGCATTTCCGGAATAATATATTTTAGCAAAAGGAAAAAGATCGCTACTTAAATCCAGCACGTCAAACACTTTACAGTACAACATTTTCTATACTTTTCATATTAATTGCTTAATATTAATCGCCACATGTACTAACGGTAACTCATAGACGAAATATTTTCAAATTCACTTCTTTTTTGCCAGACGGTAACTTTTCTTCATGCGCAACGTACTATAGTTTTTACCAATCATAAAGAATTATTGCCTTTTATGTATAATTATGTACTATGCTTAACAAAGTACTTAGTTTTGTGATGTAATATTCTAAACACAGTAACAACTACTCTTATGCCCAGATTAACAGTTTTAACAGCATTTTTTTTATTTTTCTCCAACTTATTATCAGCTCAATCCGTGGACGGAAATATTTCCGGATCAGTGCTCGATGGAGGAGATCAAAAAATTATAGATGCAGCAACCATTTCGCTATTCAAAGCAAAAGACTCTTCTTTAGTAAAAATCAGCCTTGCTGATAAAGCAGGAAAATATGTGTTTGAACATATTCCCGCTGGTAAATATTATTTATCTGCAACTTCAACTGGCCACGCACCAACTTTTAGCAGGCCGGTAGAAATTACCGGAAACAATGCAGTTATTGTGCCGCCATTGCACCTCGCAATCAATGTAAAAACGCTCAGCACTGTTAACGTGGCTGCGGTGATAAAAAAACCTTTTATTGAAAGGAAAATTGACCGGACAATAATAAATGTAGACGCAGCTATTACGAATGCGGGAACAACCGCCATGGAAGTTTTGGAAAAATCTCCGGGCATTACTGTTGATAAAGACGGGAATATTAGCTTGAAAGGCAAACAAGGGGTAACGATTATGCTGGATGGAAGGCCGTCTTATTTAAGTGGGGACCAACTCGCAAATTTATTAAAGAATATGCCTTCTTCGGAAATTGACCAAATTGAAATAATGACAAACCCATCGGCGAAGTATGATGCCTCAGGTAACTCCGGAATTATAAATATCAAAACAAAAAAGAATAAGCTTAAAGGAATAAATGGAAACATTAGCGCAAGTGTTATCCAGGGTCGGTATACCAAAACCAACAACAGCATTAACCTGAATTATCATACGGGTAAAATAAACCTGTTCGGAAACTATAGTTATTCTTCGTGGCAGGGCTGGAATGATTTAATTCTTCGTAGAAATTTTAGAGATGAAATCACAAAATCATTGCAAACAATATTTGATCAGCAATCAAATATGAGGCACAATTCACAATACCAGGAACTAAAGGTTGGCCTTGACTTTTACGCAAATAAGAAAACAACCCTGGGCGTTGTTCTATCAGGCTATTTAAATCCAAATCACAATACAGGTCAAAACACAACGCTTCTAAAAGACGGGCAAAATGTTGTTGATTCTATCGTTACGGCAAATAATAATACCAATGGAAAATCCAATAATTTCTCAACAAATTTAAACTTCAGGCATTCTTTCGATTCTACAGGAAAAGAATTTACTGTAGATGTGGACTATCTAACTTATGATGAGGCAAAGAACCAGTTTTTTGTAAATAGTTATTTAAATCCTGATTACTCAAAACGCAGGCCCGATGGTCAGTTAAAAGGAACTTTGCCTTCAAAGGTGAATATTTATTCGGCTAAAACTGATTTTACTTTTCCTCTTAAAAAAACAGCAAAAATTGAAACGGGTTTAAAAACCAGTTATGTGACTACAGATAACGATGCTTTGTATCAGAATAATACTGCTATGGGTTACGTAACAGATAATGGCAAAACCAATCATTTCATTTATAAAGAAAACATAAATGCGGGATATATAAATTTTAGCAAGCAAATAAAAAAATGGGGTATTCAGGCAGGGCTTCGAGCAGAAAATACAAATGCACAAGGCCACCAGGTAGGCAATGCAACACGCCCTGATTCATCTTTTACAAAAAACTATGTAGATTTTTTTCCTACCGCTTATTTAAGTTACCAGGCTGATAAGAAAAATACCTTTTCTCTAAATTATGGGCGCAGAATTGATCGGCCGGCTTACCAGGATCTTAACCCGTTTTATTATTTTCTTGATGAATATACCTATGAAGTTGGCAACACATTGTTACAACCGCAGATTACCGATAACATAGAATTATCGCACACCTTTAATGGATTTTTGACAACGACAGTTAATTATAGTAAAACCAATAATGTATTTACAGATGTTATTAGGCAAGAAACTGCTGCAAGAATCACGTATCAAACAAAGGAGAATATCGCTTCAAGAACTAACTATGGATTAGCTGTTAGCGCTTATTTTCCGATTACCAAATTTTGGACAACAAATATTTATGGTAACGTAATCCACGATGCTTATAAGGGTGCATTGGATGGCGGATTCTTAAATGTAAATGCCATCACGTATTTTTCAAACATCAGTAATCAATTTAAATTTAAGAAAGGATGGAGTGCAGAGCTAAGTGGTTTTTATAAATCTAAAGGTATCGAGAGCCAAATAGTTATGGATCCTATGTGGAGGATAGACGCAGGTTTGCAAAAGCAGGTATTAAAAAATAAAGGAACATTGAAACTTAGTGTTCGCGATATATTTGCTTCTCAAAAATTTTCAGGGGTTGTAAAATACCAGGATATTGATATTACCATAAACAATCATTGGGATAGCAGGAATGCTTCACTAACTTTCTCTTATCGTTTTGGAAAGCCTTTGCAAAATCAACAACGCAGGAAAACAGGTGGTGCCTCAGATGAACAGAACCGTGTGAAGACTGATGGAAATTAGGGATACTAACAGTACTATGTAAACGAAGAAAAAGGTTGATATTTAATTATATCGCTTTTTTTTATGTTTACATGTTATGGATTAATTAAGTTCTGTTTTACTAATGATCTTTAATAAGCATCTCAGCAAACGAATACTTTAAATTACTATAAACCTTTCAGTTGCTGTATAAATTTATCGGTGTTGTAGCCAGCCATTCCTTCATGTTTTAATACTACTTTTCCGTCGCGATTTAACACTACCGTTGTCGGTAAACTGCCGCCAAAAATTTCATTGGGAATATTGCCTTTTTCGGAATAAAAAGGAATTGAAAAATTATTTTTATGGAGATAATCTATTCCTTTTCTTTTGTCTTCGTCTTCATTTATAAAAAGAAAAACGATCTCTTTTTCATTGCTTAATTTTTGATATAACTTATTTAAGGATGACATTTCGGCCCTGCATGGAGGACACCATGAAGCCCAAAAATTTATGAAAATTACCTTACCTCTTAAAGCCTTCGTGGAAGTTACAATTCCTGATGAATCAGCATAAGAGAAGTCTGTGTTTGCGGCAACATCTTGATGAGCATCTTTTTTTATTTCAGTATTAAACAAGCCTGTCTTAATTAACTGCTCCAGTAGCCATGATTTTGCACTTGGGCTAAAAAGTAAAATCGCTAAAATTGCCAATATCAAAGCATTGAGCCAATTTTTTTTTATGGTTGTATAAATTTTTTCAGTGATCATGCAATTTTAAATTTCTTTGAAAAATCGTTAACATCAAAATATGAATTAAGAATCAGGCCATTCATAAATTAATAGTTGAAATTTTTTCCTTTTCAAATACGTCGGCAAAAATCCCCTTGTTTTATTTATGATGGTGTGATATTGATCACAAAAGAATAATTCTACCAATGATAAATCAGGCTCTCAGTAAACCTAATGCGAGAGGAAACAAAATTAATTAAAGTTATTGTTTAAACGACTCCGGTGCTAAAATGTTAAGTCAATATTCTCCTAAAAAGTTTATTTTTATGCACGTTGAATTGGAGGGTTACTTCCCATGAAAAAACTCGTATCAGTTTGTCACAACACCGCAACTACAAAAAATTTATAACGACAAGAAGAGCTAACGCTAATGTTCTTTAGAATGGCACCAAGATGAAAAGGATTTTTTTGACTGCAATTGGAATTGGCATATTGTTATTGGACCTAAAAGCGCAGTCACAACTACCTGATTCCACTGCTTACAAATCGAGAAAATTACACTTTGATGAAATAAATCTTGTCTCCAGTTATTATGCTCAAAATGGCGACCACGCCGCAGTTACAGGAGGCATCGGTACTCAAAAATTGCACGATATAGCGAATATTGTAGAAGTGAATCTCATCAGGTATAACAGGCACGCTGCCAAACAATATCTTGCTATTTCTCTTGGCATAGATTATTATACTTCCGCGTCTTCTGATATGATTGACCTGCAAGCCAATTCCTCGGCTTCTCACGCAGACTCAAGAATTTATCCATCAATAGATTTTAGCAGTACAAATGAAATTAAAGGCACCACACTTAGTGCCGGTATTTCTACTTCTTCTGAGAGTGATTATGAATCCAAAGGAGCAACAATTGGCTTTGCAAAAAAAACAAAAGACAAAAGTGGGGAGTTTGCTTTAAAGTCGCAAGTTTACTTAGACAAGGTAAGCATCATAAAGCCCTTTGAATTGCGCTCGTCTAACCCGAGGGATTATTATCATTATTCAACTAAGCCAAGAAATACATATTCACTTTCATTGTCTTATTCCCAGGTTGTCAATCAGCGCTTGCAATTAATGTTACTGGCCAATTTGGTTCAACAAACTGGTTATCTAAGTTTACCATTTCATCGTGTTTATTTTAAAGATTCAACAGTGCATATGGAAGCGTTGCCAAATAGCCGGTTTAAAATTCCATTGGGCTTTCGCTTAAATTATTTCGCGGGAGATAAAATAGTAGTTAGAACTTATTACCGTTTTTATCACGACGATTGGGGAATAAACGCTCATACCGCAGAGGTGGAATTTGCTTTAAAAATTACCCCGTTTTTTTCAGTGAGTCCCTTTTACAGGTTTTATACGCAAACGGCAACTTTCTATTTTGCTCCATACCGAACTCTTAATTCCGGTGATCAATATTATACCAGCAATTACGATTTCTCCGGTTTCAATAGTAATTTTTTTGGTACGGGCCTCCAGCTAAAACCGCCGAAGGGTGTATTAGGTAACAAACATTTTTCCACGCTAGCGTTGCGCTACGGACATTACGAAAAAAATGTGCAACTCAACTCAGATATTATCTCTTTGAATTTAGGATTTAAATGAAACAATTTTAAAGGTGTTGGCTAATAGTTTTTATTAAAAAACTTGCTTACATGTGAGAAGCGGACTTTTTATCCGGAATATCCATACATCCTTTGTACTTCCTTTACAATGGATTCCATTTCCGCATCTTGTCCGCGGGCGTCGTAAGGTTGTTTAAGATCGGTGCCAAAAAAGAAAGCCACCGTTTGCCAGAAACGTGCTGTGAAGCCACCTTTTAATTCTTTTAAAATATCAAAGCAGTTAGTGCCGCCCGTTTCCCTGTTTATCAACTTCATTAAAACTCTTCCCTGATAAACAGAAAGATTCGTGAGCGGATCTGTAAATTCCTTCTTAAGTTCTTTTTCCCTGCTATTAATGTATTTTGAAATAAAGGCTTTATCCGGGGTTCCCGCAATATGTTTTTCTATATCATTAAATACAACACCTGCTTTTCTTGCGTACGGATAGGTAACGTAAACTGCATTCCTGAGCCTTGTCCAGCGTTGTTGGGCGGTAAATTTGCTTCTCGTCCACACATAAACACCGGCTAAAATTTTGGCCTCTATTGTGTCGCCTTCATATACAATTGCTGTGGTTAAAATGGTATCGTGCTGGCCGTATTTTGATTGGGCATTTCCTTTATCAGCCTTGCAAAATAAAAATAGCGCAACCAAAAGAAAGTAGCGGGCAGTATGGTTACGAACGGACGGCATTTCGCTTGTAAATTTAATTTATAAACCCGGCTCTGCAAGAATTCGATGGTAATTATTGTTTAAAAAACAATCAGCTGTTGGCAATCAAAAACATGTAAATCAATCCTCCTAACACTAATATAACAGACACTGCCGTTACATAATTAGCTGCTTTTATTCTTCTGCACAACGATACTATAAATCCGCAGGCCATTATGAGCAAACCAGCCCATACCAGGTTTATATACGGAAAAACATAAGCCTTAAGTGTTATAAAATCTGAAAGTGAATCTGTTTCTTTAACGCCAATCTTAAATTTATTATTGGATCCCAACCCGGCGAGTTTCAAAAATAAATTTTGGGAAAGAACCGTATCGTCAATAAACTGTATTTGTCGGTTGATAATTGTGAGCGCAGGATAGGCCTTATAGATGGTGCCTTGTTTAGGATAAACTGTAATATCCGCTACAAGCGCTGTATCGCTTGGCGAAAAATGGAATCTTTGATTATCAGGGTTTTTAAGAATACTATTTAAAACAAAAAACCCTTTAGAATAGAAAAGGCTATCATGAAGTGCCATCTCATGTATCTTAAACTGCACAGTATCTTCAGCATCATTTCTTACAGAAATCGTGGAAATATAAGTGAACACGTCATGAGTAAAATAATGCCTAGTTCCGGGATTAGAGCTTAAATTATTATCCTTCATTCTATATGCGTCAGGAGATAATACAAAGTCTTCTGTTTCTTTTCCGGAAGCGCTGTCTATTTTTTGAAAATGAACATTATAAAAAGTGCGATTTTTTTCAGCTGCGCTGGAATCATTTACATAAGTAACAATGTACTTTCCCATTTGGGTAGGAACATTTCTTAATAACGTCAGGTTTTCTAAAGGATTTTCAGATTGTCTGCCCGTAGGGTCTTTATCAAAAGGTATAAATAAACCTGTCTTGCGATTATCGCTGATCACTTTTTTATTGCCCGATGAAATTAACATCCCGGTAATCATTAAAGCAAAACCAACGTGCGCTATTGCCGCCCCGCCCGCCTTCAAATTACCTTTTAAAACTGTTTTTAAATAAGAAGCATTTGCTATGACGGAAAAGATCGACGCAAACAAGGCAATATAAATCGCCAATAAAAAACCCGGGCCTTTTTTCGTGTATTCAATAGGGTAGAAGATGGCTAACAATATTGAAATGACAACCGCAAGCGCAAGAGGCGCCGTCATCTTTTTTATTAAGTATTTTCTGTCAGTATTCTTATACTTTAAATATTGTGACAGCGCCGTAAGCAACCCAATAATAAATGCTACAAGCACCAAAACTTTGTTATAAGTAAACTCCCTGTCTTGCGGATCGGCATAGCTTGTTCCAAAAACTTTATTATAAACCGGTAAGGAGGTTACTGAAATAATAAATAAGGCTGACAGGAAAAAAATAAGCGAACCAATGAACATCCAAAATTCCCTGGAGGAAATGTTTTCTTCTTGTTGAATTGTTGGAATGAGCTTATAATTTTTTATATACAACAGGATCATTGGAACAGAAATTATCAACACATAAATTCCAATCAGCACATTCATTGACATGCCAGCTTCTGTAAAGGAATGCACAGAGGTGTCGCCCAATATTCCGGTACGTGTAAGGAAGGTAGAATAAAGTACAAAGAAATAACTGAGTATAATAAAAAGATAGGAAGCCCTAAGTGCATTTCCGGTGGAATTATAAACAGCCATGCAATGTAATCCTGAAATCAAAATCATCCAAGGCACCAAAGCTGCATTTTCAACGGGATCCCAGGCCCAATATCCACCAAATGAAAGCGATTCATATGCCCATTTTCCTCCCATCATTATACCGACGCCGAGCACACAACCGCTAAATAAAACCCACGGTAATGCAGGCTTTACCCAATCACCAAAATTTTTTGTTCTTAATGATGAGTATGCGAAACCCAATGGCACAATCGTACTTGCAAAACCGAGAAACAATACGGGAGGATGAATAACCATCCAATAATTTCGGAGCAATGGATTAAGCCCAATGCCATCTTTTATAAAGGAAAGATAATTTGGATCGCCGAAAATAGGCCCGTTAATTTCGTTGCGGGTTAACACGAAAGGGCTGCTGCCAATCCTTGTTCCGAAAACATAAATGCCCAATATCATCATTAATAAAAAAAACTGCGCAACGCTGATCACGCTTAAAATCGGTGCTTCTCTTTTCTTGCTTGTAAAAATTAAAATGCTTCCCAAAACGCAATGCCACAAAGACCATAAAATAAAACTTCCTTCCTGGCCTTCCCAAATACACGCGAGTAAATATTTTGGCTCTAATTCTTTTGAAGCATGTTTATACGCATATAAATATTCAAAGTAATGATTGGAACATAAATAATAAATGGTAATGAAAACGATGAGCAACGATACGAATTGTATAAAAAATGCTCCACGTGCAAAAAGTATCCAGGATCGTTTTTCATTCTCTAACGATACAGAAGTTGCCTTAAAATATGCTATTGCGGAAACGAGGGAAGCTACAAAAGCAAGCAAAACAAAAAAATGTCCAACCTGGCCGGGGAATAAATGTTCACCTTCAAACTTCATGTGGCGGATTAATATTGAGTAACAGTTTTCTCCAATTGTTTTTTATCATCCTTATATTTTGAAGGGCATTTTAGCAGGATGTTATCGCATTGAAAAACATTTCCTTCCATTTTTCCTTTTAATACAACACGCTCACTTTGCTCCAGTTCCGGTGGTTTTGAATTTCTATAAATTACCTGTGTGCTGGCTCCAAGGCTGTCTACAGCATAAAACGAAAGATAATTAGGATCTTTAATTGCGTTGTATTGAATAGGTTTTGATTTATCAAGCCTCGCAATTAAATGCACATATTTTCCCTGCTTTTCCTTTGCAGAAGTTATCGTATCATAGGTTGAAAAATCAACTGAATACATTAATAATACTCCAATTGCGGCGGCAATGGCGACTAAGATGATTATACTTGAGGTTTTCATTTAAATTTATTAGTACAAAACTATGCAAAAATGTGATGCTAACTATCCTAAATTGTCATAACACGATGTGATTAAAATCATGTTTTCATTATAAAGTAGAAACATTCACTATAGAACATGCTATTGTACGCAGAAATTTTATTCTTTAAATTTTTCATTTTTGAAAAATTTAAAGAATACATTCTCAAGTAACTAAAGGAAGGAAAAATTGTTAATGGTAATTCAAAAGTTTATTGCACCAACAAATACTTTTTGGTAATTAATTATTGAGTTAAGAAATGCAGGAAAGGACGAAAACTTTTTAAAATAAATTGGGTTTCAAAGCTGGGCTACTTTATTAAAACCATTTTGTTCACAAATAAATTATCGCCTAATAATGTCTTTAAAGAATAAACACCTCTGGGCCAATTTTGAAAATTATCGATGCTCAGTTCAGTATTTCCTTTTTGAACATTTGTATTTAAAGTTTTCATTATTTTTCCGGCAAAATCAAAAATCGATAATTCCAATGTTGCATCTTCGGGTGAAAAAACATTCAGCCGCATAATGTCCTTAACAGGGTTTGGGATAATCATTACCATGCCATTATTACTCTGTTTTGAGGAAATTTTTACAACTTTACTATAGGCTTCTTCGCCATTTATTCCCATTAACTTAAGCCGGTAATAGACGAAAAAATTATTTAGATAACCGATATAATTCATTGAATTGTAGTTAGTAATACCTTTGGTATTTGCGTATACAATGCCATCAGACAAAGGCGCGAAATTCACACCATCATAACTTCTTTCTACCTGGAAACTCTTAATACCAACGTTAGTAGTTACTGCCCAATTTAATGACGCACTACTATTAATAAGGCTACCTGTGAAAGTCTTAAGTAAATTTTGTAGTATAAAACATTGAGGATTAGAGGTTACAACGATAGTGTCTGATGCATATGTTGGACATACTGATTGTAATTTCTGATTTACAATATAGGTTCCGGCTGCATCTACTACTACAGAGGTGTCTTGATTGTTCTGCAGAATATGACCGTTGAATGTTGACCATGTATACGTTGAGGTCGCTACGGGATTGGTTATTTTTAACTCGCTTGTGCCAATTAATCCACAAAGAGCAGTGGTGCTAGACGCTACGCTTACTGATGGTACTTCAAAAAAATCAAACGGAGCTACAAAATCTTTTAGTTGGGCGGTGAAAGAAGTTGAGGCCCTGCTTTTAATTAAAACCCTTCTAAAAGGTTTTTCGCATGGGTTTCCACCAGGCCGGGTCGCAGGATCTAAGCCTAGTTTGGATAGGTTTACTCCAAATTCCATAAACTGTCCGGGAATATAATTAGTTACTACAGAATTATCCCCTCGAATCAATTGAAAGCTGCCGGCCCACGTGCTGAAATTATTTTCTGTTCCGGTGTAAAAAGTCCCGGAAGTTTTAGGACTTATCCCTGCATAACCAAATTGTGAACCACTTTTCGCACCATCAAATGAACCAGTCCAGTTGAACGCTTGAGGAGTTATTGCCATAGAGGCACTATCCACCCATATTCTGGCCTCTATTGAGCTAAGTGTTGAACTGCCATAGTTTGCCGAAAAAATTATATCACCAGAAGAAACGATATTTCCGCCAGCGTCAAATTTCCAACTTGTGTGACCGGCATCAGGACCGTAACCGGAAAATTGCAGGGCCGACCTGTCAAAATAGATATCTGTTTGATACATTTCAAAATCGAAATATCGGTTACCCGTCGTGTTTTCAATAGAAATTCCGCCAAACATCCACAATGAATCTGATAAATTCGGTCCGGCTCTTCTCAAATGAGTCATCACATCAAGAATGTCGTTTTTATTAGGAACTGACTGGGAGGCGGGGCAAGACCAATCTTGTGGGCTCATTCCATTTTTACTTGCCCCTGAAGCAAAGACGGTAGAATCATTGCCATGATAGTCACGCACAAAAACCGCATCAAGTAGTAAATGGTTGTTAACAACCGTAAAAGCTGGAACGCTCATTGTTCGCAAAAGCGTTTGCTGACGTAAGTTTGGATCAATGGCATAGCCCGCAAGAAGTGACGCTGCTCCTGTTGTATCTATTATGGCGTTTCCAAGGCCATTATTGGCAGTCATATTAAACCAATCATCATTACCCTGTAGTAAAAGATTATTATAATAATTAGCACTCAAATCCCCATCTACGCCAAAGTTGGCCCTGATCACCGCCGAAGTTATTTGCGATTCACATTGATAGAATCCCAAAAAGGAAAAAATGAGTAAAAATGATTTCATAGGAAGGATTTACGTTTAAAATTTCATAGGGCATTATTCGATAACGCTTGCCACGACCTTAAATTGTATAAAATTTATGTCATGATAAAAAAACCATGGAACCGCAAGTCACTGGCTTTTTACTAATTCAAATCAATTGGTTGCGAAAAACAGGCAACAGAACGATTGGTTAATAAAATATAATTTTTAAAAAAGCTGAAAGAGCCAGATATCAATTTATCTCTTGAATTTCCGTTGGTTGCAGCATTTGCATCGCAAAGCACGGGTTATTATGGGAAATATTCAATGGGTTTTTACTCTCATTTGTTGTACTTATTTTTACTGAACTTTTCAAATACACAGGTAGTTTTACTAAAGTAACATGCTGTTGGAACTATAGTTTGCATGTTTCCTTTTCAATAAAGGTGATTTTTCCAGCAACTCCTTTTTTAAAAAATTACCTGGCAGACGTTTTATTTTTCCAAATGGCAACGAGTAGTCAAATAAAATTCGCGGATAAGGGTTTACGTATAAAAAAAAGTATAAATCCAGCAGAAATTGGCCGGTGTAAATATTTTGAAGATTAAAATTGGAAATAGGGTCGTCTTTAAATTTCATAAAATAGTTATAGCAACATAAATGCTTTCCATTTAAATCCGCAATTCTACTATCTTTGCCGTCCTAAAAAATAGCCCTAAAATAAAATGCCAGACATTTCAACATTTGATCCTAATTCAGCAGGAAATCCTAATAACAATATTTTTGGCTTGCCATTTTCCGAGGATGAATCAGCCCTGGTTCTTTTACCGGTGCCGTGGGAAGTAACTGTAAGTTATACTGCGGGAACAGCCAGAGCTGCCGAACATATTTGCAAGGCCAGTCTGCAGGTAGATTTAATTGACACAGATATTAAAGAGGGCTGGAAACAGGGTTTTTTTATGCGCGATATCGATAAAAAAGTTTTAATGAAAAGCGACTACCTACGTAAAGAGGCAGAGCTTTTTATCAACTATATTTCGCAGGGGGAAGTGGTGGAAGACAGTAAGTTCATGTGTAAAATTCTAAAGGAAGTAAATGAGGGGAGCGTATTTTTAAACAACTGGGTTTACGAACAGACGAAAGATTTGTTGGATAACAATAAACTGGTAGGAGTGATAGGTGGTGATCATAGTACGCCACTGGGATTTTTTAAAGCCATATCCGAAAAATTTGGTGATTTTGGAATTCTACAAATTGATGCGCATTGTGATTTGCGGAAAGCCTACGAAAAGTTTAAGTATTCTCACGCGTCCATTATGTACAATGCTCTCGAGGAAATTCCCGAAATAAAAAAGTTAGTGCAGGTTGGCATCAGGGATTATTCTCCAATTGAAAATGATTACATAAAAAACAGTAACGAAAGAATAGTTACATATTTTGATAAAGATATTAAAGAAAGAATTTTTGAAGGCGCTTCCTGGAAGGAAATTGTGGATGAAATTGTAAACAACCTTCCTCAAAAGGTTTATATTAGTTTTGACATTGATGGCCTTGATCCGAAACTTTGTCCGCATACGGGAACGCCGGTGCAGGGCGGTTTTGAGACAGAGCAAATTTTCTATTTGTTCAAAAAAGTTGCGCAAAGCGGCAGAAACATTATTGGCTTCGATTTAAATGAAGTGGGTATCAGTCCAAATGAATGGGACGAAAATGTTGGAGCGCGTGTACTTTTTAAATTGTGCAATTTGATGGTTGCCGGAAAAATAAAAGATCATGCAACAGTTTGATATCTCTTTAAAAAATTCCAAGATAAAATCTTATCATGTAATCGCCCTGCTCATTGTAATCGTAAACCTTGCCTTCTTTATTTTTTTTCTGATTACTGGTTTTCACTTTTTCGAATCCGCTGCTGCGGTTTTCCTTATATTATTATATTGCCTCTACCGCTTTTACCTTTCAAAGAAGTTTAAAATAGGATTTTATTTAGATGACCTTTCATTTTTTATTCTTGCCGGCTGCTGGGTAGCAACTCAAAATTACTTTGCCGCTTTTTTATCTGCAATAATGGGAATCCTGTATCACCTTTCATTACAAAAATTACAATTTATCTTTGCAGATGATTTTGTAAAAAAAGTGAATTTTCCGCCGAAGGAATTTCTTTGGTCAAAGTTCACTAATGTGATGTTGCGTGACAATATATTAACGCTTGACTTCAGGGACAATAAGTTGATGCAGTTAGAAATTGAAGATGAGAAAAAAATTGATGAAAGGGTATTTAACGAATTTGCAAAAGAACGAATGAATAAATATTCCCTGGTACAACAAGATACACTTTCAGATTAAAAAAAATGTTGAAGAAGAATCCTTATATATTATTTTCTGATGGTGAAGGAAATATTTTTGAAGACACTTCTTTATACGCGTGCGGGAGAAGTGGCTGGGATGCATTGCCCGTAGAAAAAGAGGAATGGATTCAATTACCACAGGGCGGCCAATTATATGAACTGCCTGGCAGGCGTGGAATTGGTATTGATGTTGCCTCCGGAGAAATGCGTTTATGCGAGAAAGGCTGGGCAGTAGCCGCCTTCATTCCTCCTGCATTTACAGGTACTTATTTAGCGGCTTATGAAACGTTGCCCGGTGCTGAAACGCTCCCGCTTTTTTGCTACACCGCCGCAGCATGGTTTAACGAAAAATTTTATGTGCCCGCTATTCGCATTGAAAAAGATATTCGCCAGGAAAGCGCAGGATTTGACGAGCAAAAAATAAAGCACGGGGTTAAGGAATATTTATCTGCGTTTCCGCATAACCGTTTGGTTGCGCATCTTGCTAATAATTGTTGCCTAACGTATCACTGTCCCGCTGCGCGAAATTATTTTATGGGCAGGTGGGAGTGTCCCGTTCCTTCGTCGCCGGCATGCAACGCTAATTGCATTGGATGCATTTCGTTTCAACCTCAGGAAGAATCTATTGTTTCAACACAGGACAGGCTGATGTTTAAGCCTACAGCGGAAGAAATAGTAGAATATACCGTACCGCATTTAGAAACGGCGCCATTTCCAATTGTAAGTTTTGGCCAGGGCTGCGAAGGCGAACCATTATTGATGTGGCAAACCATTAAAGAGGCCATCCTGGAAATTAGAAAACATACACAAAAAGGAAGTATAAATATAAATACGAACGGCAGTGACCCAAAAGCTGTAAAAGCCTTGTGCGAAGCGGGTTTAAATAGTATTCGGGTAAGCACTAATTCTGCGCGTGAAAAGATTTACACTCCATATTACCGGCCCAATAATTATGAATTTAATGATATTGTTCAAAGCCTTAAAGTAGTGAATGATTTTGGCGGATGGACCAGCATCAACTACTTTGTTTTTCCCGGCATGACGGACAGTGTGGAAGAATATGAAGCTCTGAGAAAGCTAATTACCATCACTGGATTGAAAATGATTCAGTGGCGAAATTTTAATATTGACCCTGATTGGTACTTAGCAAAAATAGGCATTACCGATACAGGAGAATGTATTGGAATAAATCAGATGATGGAATTAATTAAAGAAGAATTTCCTGATTTAAAATTTGGCTATTTTAATCCTTCAATTGAAAGGATAAAAGGGGATTTCGAAATGGATTACGCCAAATAGCAACCTGCTTTTTGTCACCTTATTATTTCATTAGCGTAAGGCTTATTTTTACGCACTTTAGAAAAGTGCGTTTTCATATATTATAATGCCACTCAATTTCTTCTGATGAACGTGAGTCCTCATAAGGATCTTCAGATTTTTTTACAATCCAATTTCTTAATTTCTATCAATGAATTTTATTGATCAATTGCGAGCGCGAAAATTTAATCCCATGGATGATATTTTATCGGGTCTTGCAGTGGCGTTTAAAGTGGTTCAATAACATTACCAATAAAATCTTGCTTCAGGAAATCAGTATTCAAAATAAACTTTTTCCAAAAAAAATATGTTTCATTGTGTGAACGAGAAATATCCAGGATGATCTTTATTTTGGATGAAATGTATATTTTTTGATGCTTATCGAAATGCATCATTTTTCTTTTTCTATATTTCCATCAAATAACAAATTCACTTTTGGATCGGGGATAATTTCAAGAGGCATAAAGCTAATGGGTACCGTTATGCTGGTAATCTTATTGTGTATATTGATTATTTTTAAGACAGATTGCTTATCATTTTTAATTGATATTTCTAAAGGAAAATCAAAGAGCAAATTTTGCATTTGTTTTATGGAAATAACTATTGCCCTTTTGTCCGTCTCATATTTCCAACTGCCAGCGATCACCGGATGGCCGGGAGAATAAAGCCATTGTTTAAAAAAAACCTGCAGATTTTTATTGCTTATTTTTTCCATTACATTCATAAAATCACCGGTGGAGGCATTTCGTCCTTTGTAAGCTGCATAATAATTTTGAATTCCTTTTTGAAATAAAACGTCACCAAGTTTCCTTCGTAACATATGCAAGACCCAACTACCTTTTTCGTACGAGTTTGCATTTAATAATTGCATAAGGCTGTCCGCCGAAGTAGTATCAACGATGGGCGTTTGCCTGAGCTCATAAAAGTTTATAATCTTCTGCCTGTCACGTTTCATTCTCGCTCGTAAAGTATCTGCACCGTATTTTTTCTCCATGTATAAATGGGTCATATAAGTTGCAAAGCCCTCGCTGAGCCAAACGTTTGGCCAGCTTATTTCTGATACCTCATCACCAAACCATTGGTGTGCAGTTTCGTGAGCAAATAAATCTTCAAGTGGCCGGCCGTGTTTAAGTGCTGAAGCATTTAGCGCCACTGAATTTTCATAATAAAAGATATTGCCCGCATTTTCCATTCCGCCGAAAATAGTTTTCGATTGAACATTAGCTAATTTTTTATAAGGATAAGGCCCGATATAATTAATATAGAATGGAAGAATATTTTTTGAGATACTGTATTGAGCAAATCCGCTGTCTTTATTTTCAGGAAAAACCCAACTGGTAATTGGAATACAGTTGATGTTTGCCACAAGCTGAACTGCAAAATCTGCAACGCCAATTACCATTATTTTTGTCGGTAAAGCCATGTCTTCTTTCCAATGTGAAAGCTTTAAATCGCCGGGCAAATTTGATTCTTCAACCAGCACGCCGTTAGCAATTACTTCATAATGATCTGGCGCTGTAACAATAAACTCTACCGTTGCTTTGTCTGAAGGGTGATCGTTGCACGGTATCCAGCTATGTGCTCTATTGGGCCAATTATCAGCAAAAAATGTTCGATGGTTAAATTTATTTTTATCAATAATTAAACCATCTGCTGGAACGCCTGCATAACTTATGGAAATATTGTTTTGAGTATTTATTGATAATGTTTCATCGTAATAAATATTCACAACATTATGTTCTTGTATAAATTTTAATTTTCTATTTCCTTCTTCAACAGATAAAACTTTCATCCCTTTACCTGTTTGCTCGTTGAGGCTTGTCAGA
>JBBRSV010000104.1:0-17486 GCA_038245055.1 Chitinophagales bacterium
ATGTAAAATATCAGGAGAAGGAAGATAAGAAAGAGGAAAGTCAAGGTCAAAATTTTGATTTGTTCTCGCCGCCTCCAGAGAGTTAAAGAGGGCTATGCCCGATGCATTCCAACCCACCTTCTAAGAAGGCGGTGGTTGAGTGACAATTTTATCAATGACTTATCCAGAAAGATTTCACTCATTAATGATGATAATATTATTTCCTGTGTGGAAGTATTGAGAACTTTTCCTAAAGCGTTTGATGAGAAACTCAATACCGGCGTGGACGAAGAGATCTCATATTGTTACCTCAAGATTACTTCATTAAGAACAGATAAAAAATTTGATCAAATGTTTGCTCTCGACGTGCATAACAGGAAAGCGTTGTTGGATATACTTGAAGAAAGAATCGAAAAGATTAAAATGCAAACTGAAAGAGAATTATCATCTATAGAATCTGAATCTACAAACCGCAAACCAGCAGAGATTTCGTTTTTAGAAATGCTTATTCCTAGAAAAGGAAGTATAGAAAACACGTTGAGCTACATAGAATCAAAGATTATCGAAGCCAAGTTCCCCCACAACATATTTCACACCATAAATAAAACAAAAAAAGGTGCTAACAAGACCGGGCTTAATTCTGAAATCGCCGCTATGGTAAATATCTGCCAGGATAATGGATATTTTAAACAGGAGTTTACCTTCAAAGATATCTTTAAAAGCTTCGGGGTTTATACAAAAAATCAGGCAGGAAAGGACTATGATTATTCATTTTTTATAGAGGATTATAATTTTAAAAAATATCTTGAAAATTTAAAGCCCCTGGAAATTAATAACATAAACTCCGCGAGTTAGGATTTTTAGGATTTCTTTTTTTTTGCCCTAATCTGCATGTTTTAAGAAGGAAGCTGTTTCATATTGCATTCAATTATTTACAATTTAAAATATTTGAAATGCAAACGAACAACCCTTTTGAGCTTATTCTAAACAAGCTCGAACAAATACAAACGACCGTTGATATAATATCAGTCAATTCACCTGGACAAAATCTCGCACCAAAAGATCCCGATAGGATCATTGATTTACCTGAGGCAGCCAGGATACTCTGTAAGCCAGTTGGCACTGTGCGAGGCTATATTCATTCCCGTAAACTTCCCGCCAGATTGGTAGGAAAGAGTTACCTGATTAAATACCAGGAACTGATTAAGTGGTTTGAGAATTACCAGGCGGCGTATGAAACGGAAAGCAAAAAATCTGCCAGCAGCCTGATGATGGAAAATCGTAGGCGTTACAGGAAGGATTCAATGTAAAGACTACCCCGATAATAATATTAATTCTACAAACTTGGTTCGATGGAAAGCTTACAGTCATTGGAAGATGGCGGTGGCCAGATAACAACTCCTGACTTTTCTATTCATATTTTTCCTCAACAACTGCAAAAGATCATTACATGCTATTTCAGCACGCTTAATCTCAATAGAGACTATGCAGCGGTAAATGTATGTATGCTTTTTCTGTAGCGCTCGTTGGCCATTACAGCCTTACAGTTAAAAGCAGATGGATGGAACTGCCAACATTATTTGTTGCCTTAGTGGGCAAGCAGGTTATCAACAAAAGCTGGCCTATTTCCATCTTCACTCAGCCGCTGGAAAATTTTAAAAAACTTTTATCCAAAAGGTTTTTAGATGAATTCGTAACTTTCAAAAAAAGTTGGAACACAAAGAACGAAAACGGTGATCTAAGCGCCATAACGGACGAGCCTGTACGAAGACAGTTAGTCATTCCAGATGCAACACCGGAAAGTTACATCCTGAGGTTAGAGAATAAGTACTGGATTTGGTCGTAGGCTATAAACATAGAAGGTAAATAATATGTTGCCAGATTAAATACCCTTCGTTTTTTAAATGTAAACCATCGTTGGTAAAATTTGGTATTAAAAACATTTTATTATTATTTTCCCTAATTCTATATTTTTATAATCTCTTCCACCCTGCCATCCGGAGTTTGCATTCCATAAATAATACCGGCCTTTGTATTGGAGCTGATAATGATTGATGAAGGGGATACATTTAATATATGTCCTTCATCACCTATATCCTTTAACTTTTTAATTTTTAACTCAATGAATTTGCTATTTGGCTTATGTAACTGTAACGCATAGCCGCTAATGTTTTTTATATAGGAAGAAAAGAAATTGGCTACAGCCATTGATTCCTTTTGTGCAGTGGAAAATTTTATCGTTGTATTTCCATCAATGATGAAATTGCCTTCTGTAACTTTTATAGAAACTGGCTGCGGAATAATGTTTACCGTTTGCTGCGCAAAAAGCTGAAATGGAAATGCAATGGCAAAAAGCAGAATGATTTTTTTCAACATGATTTGGTGGATTTTGAAGCATAATATAATACAAAATTATTCTTGTTTAAGTTTCATTGAAAAAGTAGAAGCAGGAAGCCCATCGCCGTTAATAAGATTAGCCCGGGTAAATGGCTGCCATGCATATACAACCTGTTTTATTTTTTCATGGTTGGGAATTGTAATCACAACTTTATCATTTTTTATAGTTGCATTTGCCTTAATATAAATCCCTTTCTCATTAACCAATTCAAAACCTCTTAATGCTGTGTTATCAGATGTTGAAAGTTTGCCTGCAAAAGCAAATGAAATAATTATGTTCTCTGCATCCTGTTTTACAGTTAATGGTTCAGGCCCGTTTGCGGTTATATTTTTATGATAGGTATAATGTAAAGCAAGCCTTGCCAAACGATCTCCTACAGGTTTCTTTTTAGTAGGATGAACATTTAAAGAATCTCCTAAATCAAGGCTCACGGCCATTCCGCTATTAGTTACCTGCTTTTGCAATAAGCGTTGCACCTCTCTGAAGTAAGGCCATGAAGGACGGTCAATTGATGATAACTGCACATAATAAAAGGGAAAATTATGACCCCAACTATGTCGCCAGCTATTCACTAAAGTTGTAAATGAATGCTGGTACAATTCTGCATTATGGGTATTGCTTTCTCCCTGGTACCATACTACACCCTTAATGGGAAACAGCGTCAGGGAATCTATTGCTGAGTCATAATTATAACAAGGTTCATAAGGATGGCGTTGCTTCGCAGAGGAAGCATATTTTAAATTTGTATCCGCTCTTTCTCTTACCCACGGCATAATAAAATCCGATTTTCGCCAGTTGTTTAACATATCCACTAACAGGTTATCATTCTCCATTATATACCTGCTAATCCACGATTCAATAGGTGAGCCGCCAACATCAATTTGAATTAATCCGATAGGAATATTTTCCTGTTCCTGTATTTTCTTTCCAAAATAATAGGCTACGGCAGAAAAGTTTTCGGCAGTATTTTTATTACAAATTTGCCATTGCCCCGAAAAAAATTTTAATTGATTGGTTTTAATTAGTGTCAAAGAATCCCAGGGTGCATTATCAGTTTCTTTTAATGAATTTAATTTGAACAACCGGAGAGAATTATTCTCTTTCATGGTTTTCAATTCTTCAGAACCAGTTGCAGCATTTTTGAGTGGAAATTCCATATTGGACTGCCCGGAGCAAAGCCACACATCGCCAATTAAAATATTTTTTAAAAGAATATTTGAACCGTTACATTCAATTTTTATCTGATAAGGGCCGCCGTATTTCATGGAAGAAAAAAGAGCTTTCCATTGCCCATATTCATTTGTTGCAGCGATAATTTTTCTGCTGTTAAAATTTACAGTAACCAAATCTCCTGCATTTGCTGTACCATAAATGGTTATAGGCTTTTCACGCTGCAGCACCATATCATCAGCAAATACAGAAGCTACGTGAAGTCCGCCGAAATTTTTTGAAATAGCCTTGTAAACAGTTGAAGCAATAATAGAAGCACCCTCTGCATTGGGATGCAAATTATCAGCAAACAGATCAGGGCGTTTATATAAAGGTGTATGCAAATCAATAATGTGTACCTGATCTGCTTTAGCGATTTGCGGAATTAAATTTTGTATCTGCCAGAACCAATCCCTTGTACCCGATTTAAATCTTGGATGCCCGCTAAAGATCGGCGTGAGCCTGCAGATATATAGTTTGATTTCAGGATTTATTTTTTTAAGTGTATCTAACAGCCATGCATAATCGCTTTCAAAATCATCTCTATAATTTGGCAAGTCCCGTGGGTCTGTATCATTCAATCCGAGGTGAATTACGGCAATATCCGGACTGAACTGCAAGGCGTTAAAAAACTCATCGGTTTTATAATATGGATTATGGCCTTTTTTTAAAAGCGTTGCACCACTATGTCCGAAATTTTTAACTGAATATTTATCACCAAGCATTTCCTGCAGTTGAGCAGGATAAGATTCTTTATCCCTGTCTTCTATACCATACCCATAGGTAACAGAATTGCCAATGCAGGCAATTTTTATTTTATCCTGGGCATGAAGTGTGCTTTGTACCTGGAATAAAAAAATCCAGCAAAGAAAACATCTGATTTTATTTTTAATCTTCAAAGGCCTCACCCCAACCCCTCTCCCCAGGAGAGGGACCAGAAATCTTAACCAGAAAGAGCTTGACAATGATAGAGTTTTAGTGAGACAATAATGATTCAAAAAATTACTTGTTAAAAAAAGCATTTAATAACTGCCAGCAATACCATTCCTGCCGGGGCAAATGAAACGGCCCTTTGAATAAATTTCCTTTTGCGGTTTGTGCTATTGTTCCGTCACGATGCAAATAGCCAAACCATTCGCCATTTGTTTTATCATGAAAATGCTGATAAGAATAATCATGCACCCTCTTATGCCATTCCGCATATTTTTTTTCACCTGTAATAGCATAGGCCAGAAGCGTTGCAATAATCACCTCGTTATGTGGCCACCAGAATTTCATATCCTGCCAATATTCCTGCACAGGCTTATTATAAACATCCCTGAAGTAAAACATTCCTCCCTGTTCTTTATCCCATCCGCGTTCCCACATGTAATCGAGTATTTTACATCCCAGCTCAATTAAGTGAGCATCATTATTTCTATGTATAGCCTCATTTAAAATAAACCATGCACCTTCAATAGCATGGCCGGGAGTAAGTGTCCTTCCATCTATATGATCTATGATGCTTCCATCGGGAGCTACCTGCTCCATCACGCATTTAATATCATCTTTTACAAAATAAGTTTCTATTTCGTTTATCCATTTTGTTATCCATTCATCGCAGCGGACATCACCAATTGTGTTGCGTAATTCCTGTGCAGTATTCATCATAATCATTGGAACACCGATTCCCTTTGATGGCCTTGTGTCAAAAAATTTAGGATTCAATTTTTTGTCACCGATTGCATAAGCAATACAATCACCAAATACTCTTCTTGCATTCGTTGCGGCTTCTTCATCACCACTTGCTTTTGCATAAGCCGCCGCAGCAATTACATAAAATGTCTCTGAAAAAAAATATCTTCTTTTGCGAATGGGTTTTCCTTCTCTTGTTACATGAAAAAACATTTGCCCATCGGTATCAAAACAATGTTTGTTTAAAAAATCATAACCGAGTTTAGCGCCATCTAACCATTGTTTCTTTTTTTCTACAGTGTTATATAAAGTTGATAAAAGCCATGTTGCCCTTCCCTGTATCCAGACGGCTTTATCATCATCAATTGAAGTACCGTCTGCATCTCGCATGAGTAAAAAACCACCATGTTCTTTATCTAATGAACGGGGAAACCAAAATGGTACGGTATCATTCAATAATTGATTTTTATAGAAATCTTTTAAGGTTATTAAATCTTGTTTTGAATAAGACATTATTTTTTATTTAATACGCAAAGAATTTATCTAAAAATTTCTTAACAACAAATCCAAAACAAATTACGTCTTTGTAAGCCGCCCTCATAAAGACTTGACTCAGATATACCCTGCAACGGCGACCTGTCCCGTTTTTCGGGAAGCAATCTATTTGATGCATCCTGTAATTGCGAGACCAGGGAGATTGCCACAAAGTTTTCTTCAACATCTTTTCCAATTACAAACATCCTCCTCAAAAACTTTTCGCAATGACGGCTCGGGTTTAAACCTCACCCCAACCCACCTCCAAAGGAGAGGGAACAAAATCGTTGTCCAGAAAAAGTCTCATATAAATAGCAAAATATTTGTCGAATAGCAAGGAATTTTTTACTACCACCTTACTACCGTAAAAACTATTTCTTTATAACTATCTCTCTCGTACAATACTCCAATTTCTTTCTTTCCTAATTTCACCAGGTCGCAATAAGCTGTGTAGTCACCCTTTCTATTTGGGCTTTTATCAATTAAATAAGATTTCTTCCAGATTTTTCCATCATCGTAACTAATGCGTAAAGTAAGATTGTCTCTGCGTTTTGTTTCTACTGCATTGCAAAATGCAACGATATTTTTTCCACTCTTAATTCCAACCGTTAATAAACTTCCTTCATTTACCGGGTCAATTAAAGTTTTATCAAAATAAGTTGTGTCCCACGTTGCGCCGCCATCGCTGCTTATAGATACAATCCTTGCACGGACATCTCCACGCTGATTGCGGCTGTTCATCATTAATTTATCATGGCTTAATTCTGTAGCTGTAGATTCATTGCCGCCGGGCATGTTTACAGTCTCCCCCAATTGAAATGTTTTTCCATGGTCACCTGTGTAATACCCATGCGCTTCATAGTCCATAGAATGCGGTTGTGGGTTACCGCCGGAATGATTGGCAGCAACGAAAATGCGCCCCTTATATTTTCCATTTTGAAACTGCATGGCATGGCCCGGTGTATTCGCATAGCTTCTCCAGTCTTCCGGAAAATTGTACAAACGATTTATTTGAGGTTGTTTTGGCTTGTGTACCTGCGCGGTAATATTTACTGCATCAGACCATGTTGTACCGTTATTTGTCGATGTTTTATACCATACCTCCCGCAATCCATTTCCTTTCCTTACTTCGCCTTCAATGTTATTGCCGGTATTATAAAATAAAAAGATTCTTCCCTGCGGATAGGCGGGATCGTTAGTATCTACAACCGGGGCACAATTGCCAGCCTGCAGTGAATCCACATCCACAACAACTTTAACCTTACCCCATGTCTTTCCCTTATCCTTACTTTTTTTCATTACAATATCAATGTTTCCGAAATCGCCGGAGCCATGCACGCGGCCTTCCGCAAAAGCAAGCAGGCTTCCGTCTGGCGCAGCAATTATAGCCGGAATACGATAGTTCTTATAACCATCGACTCCCGAAACAAATACGGGTATTTTATTTTGGCAAAATGCCGTACTGAAGAAGGAAAGAATGAATAAGATTAGTGCTAATTTTTTTATTTGATTAAGCCTCACCCCAACCCCTCTCCGAAGGAGAGGGAATTTGACTGATTGGCAAGTTTCCTTTAATAAGTACACGTTCGATAAGTTTAAGTTTGAAAATATAACATCATAGGCTCACATAATTATCCACTTTGGGCTTTAGAAAAATAAGCTGAATTACTACAGCTAACAAAACAATGCCACCAAGCATCGCGAAGCTTTTGCCCAGGCTGCCTGCATCTGAAGACTCGCCTAATAAGTCAGTAATGAACGCCCCAAAGAACACGCCAACCATGTTCATAATTCCATAAGCTGTTGCGCGGTGTTTTGCAGAAACAAACTGGCAAAGTATGGGCATGTTATTGGCATCAAACATTCCATAACCGATGCCAAAGCAAAGCGCAGCCCCAACAACATTAAATAATGAATGGCCAAAACCGAGTAGGAGCAACGATGGAATAGTTAATGACAAACCTATCGCACTGGTGTAAATTCTTCCGCGAATATTTTTTTGCACCCATTTGTCTGATAAAATTCCACCAAAGATTACACCGATAAATGATGATGCTGCGATGGTGATGGTTGACAAAGGGCCGGCTTTTGACATCGGGATACCTAAATTTTGCGAAAACAAAGTAGGCAGCCAATTCTTAGTTGCCCATCCCGGTAAACTGGGAATAGCGAAATAAAAAAGAATGACCCAAAATGAAATATTTGAAAATAATATTGCCAATCCTTTTAAAACAGGAACCTTCTCTTTAATCAACATTTTATCCGATACACTGCTTTCATTTCTATCTTTTTTCTCCCTCAAAAAAAAGATTAAGACTAATGAATAGATTATACCTGTGATCCCGAACCAGTGAAATGTGGTATGCCAAGAAAATGCTTCGGCGATGGTAGCCCCAAACCCGCCGAGAGCCTGCCCAACATATAACCCTGTCATGTGAATACCAATTGCCAGCGACCGCGTTTTTTCGTCATGAAAATCTGCGATTAGCGATAAGCCTGCCGGTATATATAAAGCTTCGCTGATTCCCATAACTGCCCGCAGCCAATATACCTGGTGGAAGCTGTTCGCATAGCCCATGCCGTAAGTAACTCCGCTCCATACAAATAAGCTTGCTACGATCAGCCATTTCCTGTTCAATTTATCTGCAATGATGCCGGACACCGGGCTCATAAAACCATACACCCATAAAAAGATGCCCATTAAATAACCGAAGTTAGTTGCAGATTGTAATTCATGAATATCTATTTGCATGGAAGGCCGCATGGTGGAGAGCATTTGCCTGTCCATATAGTTTAGCAAAGCCACTACCCATAATAAAGCGACGAGGATCCATTTATAATTTTTATTTTCTTTCATGATTTAAAAACATTTCCCACTCAGGCACTAGGGACATAAACAAAGCTTTAATTATCTTTTTTCTTTGAGGGTTAGTAGTTGATTCTCCCAATTATCACATCAGGTGTTCTTACTCCGGGCCTGATTTCCCCATTTGAGATTACGATATCATTTCCCCATTTTACCGCATTTGTTGTTACTTGCGCCGGAAAAGGCAACTCACCTATTTTCATCCATGCATTACTTTTAGTATTATAAAGCAAAATACTTTTATCAAACCCTTTATGATGAATACTTAAATTATTTTTTTCTTTGGTAAGCTTCGCTTTTTCTTCCGGTGTTTTTGTGTGTGCGATTTTCCCAATACAAGTTTCTATTTCATGAAATACTTTTCCGTTATCTCCACCGGCTATCAGAATTTTATCTTTATCTAAAGCCACGCCAGAAGCGGCAGAGAGATTGGCTGTTTTGTTACCGTTAGAAATAGCAGCACATTTTTTCCAGGTTTGCTTTTGCAGATCGAAAGCAAATACTGTATTGTGCAGATCGCTTATTCCCGATGCAGTTTTTGTTCTGCCACCGATAACAAAAATTTCCTTTTCATGCTTTCCGTTTTGTGCGATAGCTGTTGCATTGGCCAGCGCAATTGGCAAAACAGGCAGTGTTTTCCATGCGGGATTCGAATCATTCAAATTAAGGCTAAAAAAACTGTTGAAAGAAGTTTTAGCTTCATCGCCACCAGTAGCATAAACAACATTATCAATATGCGTCACAGATACGTTTGTTAACGCTAATGGTAGATTAGGCAGCGACTTTATATCAATGTTGTTTTCTTCCGGGTTCCATTTTAGCAAATAGCATCTGTTTGAAAGGCCGTTTTCATTTTCACCGCCAACATACACTATTCCTTTACCTGTTGAAGTGTTTCCGCAATAAGCAATTGATTGCGGCAGGCTTTGGATTATTTTTTCGTTCCAAAAATATTTTCCTTTCTTTTTTTCCAGGATATGAATTTCATTCGAGTAATATTTTTTACCCCCATCCCACGGCATTCCATTCGGAAAATTAGCGCCACCGGCCACTATTAACACGTTATTGCTTACCCCGTTTATCGCTCCGGCAAAGCCAAAAGATTTTGACTGTCCATTTGCTGCAGGTAGCGTCGCGGCTATCTTCCATTTAAAAGCAAAAACCTGGTTCTTTTGGGCTGATGTAAAAGCGGTAAGCAACATAATAAAAAATGTAAATAAAAATATGCGTTGCATCATGATCAGTGAGCTTTAACTGCGGAAGGCAATGTCGAACAAAAGCTACTGAAATTTATTTGCACAGTATCTTTTTTAAATAACTCAAACCGTTCATTATTCATATTTTTTACAGGCAACCTGAATTCACCACAATCTATTCCTATCATTTTCATGTATGCCTTTCCGGTAGCAATACCACCGTATTTTCCGAGTAAAGAAATCATATCAATAGATTGCTGTTGCAGTGACTGCGCTTTCTTTAGATCGTTATTGTTAAATGCATCTATAAGATTGTAATATAGTGGAGCTGCATAGTTAAAAGTACTTCCCACGGCGCCTTTCGCCCCTACGGCCAATGCAGGCAACATGTTTTCATCTCTTCCCCAAAGCATATCATATTTTTCATTTTGAAAATGGAGGCAGGAAAGAAAGTCCATAAAATCTTCATGGGTATATTTGATGCCTGCAAAATTTGGAATCTTTCCATCTACATTTTTCAAAAGATCGATCATAGAAAAGCCAACACCTGTAAGCACCGGAATATGATAATAATAAAATGGTATACCAGGAACAGCATCAGCAATCTCTTTGCAACAGGCTGCAAGAGTGGTGGCATCAGCGGGTTTAAAATAAAACGGCGCGGTAAAAGAAACTGCGTATAGCCCTGACTGTTGTGCATACTTCGCAATTTCTTTACACTCTTCAATGCTCGTTCCTCCTACCAAAGCCATAACCTTAAAATCTTTATCGCCTTTAGTAACATCAGCCCACGCTTTTATCACCGACTTCTTTTCACTGCTAGTCATTGAAACGCCTTCGCCGGTTGACCCGCAAATGAATGCGCCGGTAACTTTATTAGCCTTCAGCATTTGATAATATCCCCGTATTAATGAAGTATTTAAAGAGCCATCTTTTTGCATTGGAGTAAATGGAGCGGCAATTAAGCCTTGTAAATGTTGTATTTCCATTAGTTATTATTTTATATTTTTTCATTATTATTGCTTTACCTCTCATCCGCATCCCAGTTTATTCTTTTTCCTTTATGAACAGATACTACTGTAAACATCCTTTTTATAGGGTTTTGCCAATCTTTTTCGTTTGCTCTTTCTGTCGCTCTACAGCTAGTTCTTTTAAGGAAATATCATTTATTGCAATCGCCTTATATTGATTCAAAATGAAAATTCTCATTGCTCCATTGAACAGATTGTGGCAAGGAATCAAGGAAGGTTTTTGCGACAACGTTGCAAAACAACTCAACAGCATCCATAATAATATGGTGAAAGATATTTTCAATTCTATTTTATTTTTTACTTCTGTTTTTATTATAGAAATGTCTTTTGTGATTTAGTGATTCTGTTTAAAATTTTCTGTCAACCTTTTTAAGAAATAATTTAGAGATCATTGCTTCCTGATTGAATAGTGATTAAAAAAATTATTGATACCCAGGTGTCTGGTCAAGCGCTGGATTGTTGGTTAACGTATTCAGATCAATCGGCCAAAGCAATCTGAAAGTTTCATAAGTTGGCATAGTAGTATTGGCAAAAACATAACTGTCTCCAAACCTTCTGAGGTCATACCATCTTTTACCTTCAAAAATAAATTCAAAGAAGCGCTCCTGTAAAATAGCCGATTTCGGATCAGCATCGATTGCCTGATTTGGATATCCCATTACAGATGCACTATAATTAGTTCCAAACGCTCTTGCCCTTACCAAATTGATTTCGTTAGTTGGGTCCTGGCCTAAAATTACTTTCGCTTCTGCCACTAATAAAAGTAGATCAGCATACCGGTAAATCGGGAAATCATTCGTAAACACTCTTGCACCTGCACTTTGTTCACCCTGATATTTATTTGCGAAAGCGCCTGCTATCACATACTTGCCTCCTACGAGGTTATAGGCAGCCTGGATAGAAACATTTTTTCTTGTATCAAGGTCACTAAATCTTCTATAGGTTGCAATTTTTATAGGTGCACGCAAAAGGCCGCCCCAATTATCGGTTGCAACATTAAATTTTCTGTTTCCTACCGAATCATAAAAATTAGATAGTAAGCCTGCTTGAGGGAAAAAAGTATTAGCAAACGGCAGAGAAGATTCATTTAATATATTACGGATTGAGAATATTATTTCACTGTTGCCTCTGTTAGAAGAAGCAAAAACATTCGCATAGGACGGAAGCAATGATAATCCGGGTACGTTTGTTTGAATATCAGTCAATGCATCTAAGGCAGTAGTCGCATCTGCAGTTCCGCCGCCGCGATAGCTTGTCCATAAGTAAACATTGGCTTTCAACATTAAAGTAGCCGACTTAGACCAAAAACTTTTTTGGTTTCTAAAAGAATAATCAATTCCATAATTAAACACTGAGCTGTCAATATCACTTTTTACCAACTTCATTACATCATCAGCACTGGAAGCAGCTTTCGCTAAATTGAAACTATCAATTCTTACAACAGGCTGAGTCTGTATAATTACACCACCCCAGGTACGATACAACTGAAAATAATAAAAAGCCCTCATGCCATAGGCCAGACCGAGATAATAATTTTTATTGGTTGCTGTCACCAAATTAGTGGTATTCAATCTACTAATCAATAAATTAATCTGGTTAATATTGAAATAGAAATTGCCAAAATTGTTTACTCCAGCATTGTTTGCATCAAGATTGTTAGTCCATAGTTTTTCCACTCCCTGGGTGGCTTCGCCGGTAAATACAGAATTAGAACCAGGATCAGTACCAAATACATCTGACCTCATTTCCCCAAGATATTGAAAAGCGCCGGTGTTGCTTCTGAAAGCCGTGTTAATACCTGTTACAAAAGCATCTACCTGATCAGGAGTCTTCCAAAAGCTGGCATCACTGATGGTACTTATAGGCGTTAAATCTAATTTTTTGCTGCATGAATTCGTAGCAATTATTAATGCCAGCCCTGATATTATTACGATTATTTTCTTTTTCATAATTAAATAAGTTTGATGTTATTAAAATGAAACCTGTACCCCCAATACAATGGTTCGTGGTGTAGGATAAGTGCCGGCGTAAACTCCATTGATGGTTGTAGTACCCGGTGATACAGGAGGCTCAGGCGTTGGGCCGCTAAATTTAGTAATGTAAAACATATTGCCTAAGCTTACATACAACCTTGACTGAGAAATCACTTTTGTTTTAGACAATAAGGACTTAGAAAAATCATAAGAAAGCGTAATTTCCCTACATGCTAAATAGTCTCCTTTCTCGTAAAACTGTGAATTATTACTGTTCAAATTCGCTGAGGCATTATTAATACGCGTGTAATTCTTTTTACCAAGTGGTGCCGAAACCTGGTCAGCATAATACACTTTGGGTATATCCGTATTGGTGTTGGTGGGAGACCATGATTCTTTTTGTAAATCAATGTAGTTAAAGGTTCCCTGATAATTTCCCAGTGTTCTTGCTACCAGGTCATTATAAATAGTATGGCCTAAAGCAAATTCAAAGCGTGTATAAAGCGAGAACTGTTTGTAGGCTACGTTTATATTGAAACCACCGGTCCATTTAGGAAAAATATTACCTATTTTAACCTGGTCCCGATTGTCAATCGTATCGTTTTTATCCACATCCAGCCAGTTCACATCACCTGGAGTAATTTTTCCGGTGCCATAAGTAGAATTTGGGCCACTGATTCCGGCGATCTTATCAACCCTGTTTCCGGCAATCTTTGCTATTTCTGAGGCATCTTTAAATATAGATACTTGCTTAAAGGCATAAATATCACCAATTGTTTGTCCTTCCTGCAAACCGCCTACCCAAACGAGCTGACCTGATTTTGGATCAAATATTTGGATTCCACCCTGCCTGTTGTTAGGCTGGCCATTGAAAGGCAACTGTAATATTTTGTTTTTTACAAAAGATGCATTGGCACCAACATTTACTTTCACTCCGTTGGGATTATCAATGATCCTGGCCGTTACTGCATATTCATACCCCACATTCTGTAAAGTACCTAAGTTGGTTCTTACTGTATTGAATCCGGTGTAACTTGGAAGAGAAAGATTGGTTAGCAGATCGCTTGTTTTTCTATTGTAGTAATCAAAAATAAATGTAATCCGGTTATTCAAAATTCCGACATCTACACCTACATCAGTTGTTTTACTTTTTTCCCATCTTAATTCAGGCGTAGTAAGGGATGTAAAAAGGAAACTACCAGCCCCATTGTACAATCCCTGCGCAGCATATACTCCCTGCACATCATATCTCCCTAAACCGGCCACATTCCCGTTTACACCATAACTGATACGTGGTTTTAAAGTAGAAATGTATTTTGAAATACCGTTATTTTGGAAAAATTTTTCATTTTGAACATTCCACCCCGCTGACATACCCGGGAAAAACCCAACCCTGTTTTTAGTTGGAAGACTGGATACACCGTCCTGCCTGAAAACAGCAGTAAATAAATAACGCTGATCATAGTCATAAGTTAATCGTCCAAACGCAGAAATGATCCGATATTGAGATTGAAAGCTGTAATTATTATTGGGATTATTAGGATCGGTAGAAGTATTGGCACTAAAAAGTGTAGAAGCATTTACAGTTGGGATATCATCAGTAGGAGATTTGGTACCCGCTACCTGCATCGCAAATGATTTTATTCCGAAATATTCTGTTCCTAACATTACACCTAAATGATGCACGTTAGCAATTGATTTGGTATAATTGATAATCGCATTATATTGCTGCTGAAAATCTCTTGAATACGAAGAAGTCGCAGGCCTGTTGGTATTATTAAAAGTAGGAGGATTAGAAAAAATATTACTGTACGTTTGTGTTGCACGGGTAAAGGATTGATCCAGCACTTCATTCATATAGGCGTTTGCAGTTGCCCTGATATATAAGCCCGGCAATAAATCCCATTTCACCGCTGCGTTTACGGTAACTTTATTATTCTCATCAGTCCTATCGGTTTTCCCCAACCAGTAAAGTGGATTACCATCAGTAGAGCTTAGTCCCGGATTTGGTAACGTTTTTCCGGCATCTAACCAGGGATTGAAAGTGGGCCAGATAGCAAGACTCCTATAAAGTGTATTTATATCGGCTCCATTAAGCACACCTAATTGAGAGGAGGTGGACATCGTAACTCCCGAACTAATTTCTACGTTTGGTTTTACTTTATAAGAACCATTGACTACACCGGAAAAGCGTTTGTAATCAGATCCGACAATAACGCCAGGTTCTTTATAAAAATCAAAACTGCTGAAATATCTTCCTTTATCATTCCCCCCCGTTACATTAATATAATGATCTTGCGTTTGAGTATTTCTGAATACAACGTTTTCAACCTCCCGGGAATGATCTTTAAAAATAATTGTTCCACCATAAGGATCTCCGACGGTATCCCAACCCATTGATAAAAGATTTGAAGTAGTGGAATTATAGGGACGAATATCAAAGGAAGAAAGGTTGGCTGAATCTTTTAATAATCCGTATCCCCGGCTACCATTAACCTGCGCAAGCGTTCTGCCCGAATTAAAATTTCCCATCCGATTGTAATAAATATAATCTTTCGCATCAAGATATTTATACCCGGCCCGGCGCCTATTAAAACCCTCCGTAAACTTATAAGAGACCTCAGCTTTTCCTGATTTCCCATGTTTAGTGGTAATAAGGATTACTCCGTTGTTGGCACGTGCACCATAAATGGCGGTAGCAGCAGCATCTTTTAGCACTTCCATAGATTCAACATCTTCTGAAGCGATATCACTGTAAGAACGAATAATTCCATCTATTACAACAAGTGGCCCTCCCGGATTATTTATGGAAGCGCCACCACGTAATATTATGACGGGGGCAGCACCTGGCTGACCTGTTGCATTCACCACCTGCAAGCCCGAAATAGTTCCCTGTAGTGCAGAACCAATATTTGCTCGAGGTGCAGATGCCAACACTTCCTTATCTAATTTTGCAATAGATGTGGTTACATTTCTTCTGCTTTGTGTTCCATAGCCCACAACAACCACTTCATCCATCTTTGCATTAGCCACTTTCAATGACACATCCATAGTAGAAGAATTTCCCACCTTAACACTTTGCGATGTGTAACCAACAGAAGAAAAATTCAAAACATCGCCTGGAGCAGCGTCAATAATATATGTACCGTTTGCAATGGTTTGAGTGCCCTCGGTTTTTCCCTGAAAAATAATACTTACTCCGGAAAGAGGATTATTACTTTCATCGGTAACCGTACCGGAAATTTTTTTAACCTGCGCCCACCCGGTTGCAGCCAGGAAAAAGAAAGCAGCAAAAAGCAGCAATTTTGTGCCAGTAGATTTCATAAATATCAATTTAAATTTTATATTTGTATTATGTATGACATAATAAAATTAGAATCATTTTTTGAAACAACCAAAAATTTTTTTAAAATTTATTAATTCATTGTTTTCCATAAATTTACCTGCTGCCAAACCAGCGGGGATTTCAAAAAAAATTGATATTTTATATGAATATTGAAGCCATAAAAAATAATTTAAAGGCGCTGGATACCAGTTCCCTCGTTGATAAAGTAGAAGCCAAGCTGGTAGAACTGTTACAGAAGAGAAAACTGAAAGTAGGTGATTCTATTCCCAAAGAACTTGAACTGGCAGAGAGTTTAGGTGTGAGCCGCACAGTGATACGGGAAGCTCTGTTGCGCCTTCGCATGATGGGCCTGATAGAATCCAAAAAGAAAAGAGGCGCTGTTATTACAAGCCCTGATATATTTGGGATGATGAGCAGGAGCATGAACCCTCATGTTCTTGACCAGGAAACTTTGAAGGAAATTTTTGAAATACGGCTTGTATTGGAAATAGGAATGGCAGACCTCCTTTTCAGGAGGGTAACCAAACCCGATATTGCAGAGCTAAAGGAAATAGTGAAAAATGAACCGCCTGCAGCACAGTATCACTTATTTAATATCGGCCATGAAATTGCGTTTCACGGAAAGCTGTATGAAATAACGGGAAACGAAACCCTCAAGAAATTTCAAAAGATGCTTTTACCCGTTTTTGATTATGTGCACAAAAGCGGTTTACTAAAGAAGCAGCCTCTTTTAAAAACTTTCACATCTCACAAGACATTGGTAAGTATTCTTGAAAAAGGAACCCCGGAAGAATTCAGAAATGGAATGCGCAATCATCTAGAAAATCACTTTTTGAGGATATTTGAGTGAATTTTTTTTGTTTGCTATCAATTGACCAAACGGCTGTAGGCCTGTTTTGTAACGCGTATGACAGGATACTTTTTTAAAGACCGGTTGGAAAAATAAAATTGCTTTCAATTTTTCGGACAAGTAGTCATTATTATAGCTATTTAGGTAAATTTTAAAGATATATCAAATGCAAGTAAGCCCAATAGCGCAAATGATTGTACAAAATTTAATTTGCAATCTTTTAAACAACCAGGCTGTGTTGTTGAAACGCTTACTGGAAAAAGAAACTATCCTTACTGATAAAAATATATTGAAGGTCAGTTGTAGGCAGGATATACAGAATGTTTAAAATGTAATCGCGGTATTTTTATTTATCGTATAAAATAAAAAAAATTGAAAAAAATAATCTCTATCTCCATCTTCATATTTATTTTCTCCTGCCTTTATGCAC
>JBBRSV010000105.1:0-17116 GCA_038245055.1 Chitinophagales bacterium
AAAAAATTTGAATTACTCTCACATGAATGGAGTGTGGAAACCGGCGAAATGACTCCCAAATTGAGCCTGAAAAGGAAGGTTATTATGGAAAAATATAAAGAAGCGGTTAAAAGGATCTATAGCTAAATATCAAAAATTAATCTGCAAAAATCTGCTGTTCGTCTCTTTCATCTACAGAAATTTTTCTGATAAAATCATCGTAGCCATCGTCTCCATGATCACTGTAGACGCCATATGCGTCAAGGCTATAACCAATAGTTCCGTCATTGGCCTCAATCAAATAAATTATCGATGAATCTGATGGATCTGATTCACCTTCAAAACGATAAGTCCTGATAATTTTTAAATCTTCAGGATTGTAATACTTATTATTTCCGGGTGTAAAACCTTCAGGAGTCATGCGGAATTCATTATCACGTTTCTTAACGCGAAGTTTTTCCAGCACGGAACTTACCGTAGTCATCTCAACTTTTTCGTCCAGCATTTTTTATAATTTAATATGAAGCAATTAAATGGAGGAGGCAAAATCTGTACCTGAATTGAGGAAAGGAGGGAAGAGTAAAAATCTTTACAAAGATTGATAAATTTTTATTTTGTTGTAAAGAGTTTTCCTGTCAATTTTCAATATTTCGGCGGCCCGGGTTTTATTAAAATTTACCTCTTTAAGTACATTCATAATCGTATCATATTCAGCTTTGGCAGCGGCATCTTTAAGGTCGAGGTCCTTTAATGAAATATGGTCTGATTCTTCCGAACGACCAAAAGTTTCTTTGGCCCGCGTCTGGACATTGGCATTCGTTATTTCCCAGGGCAAAACTTTTGAATTAATCTTACCTTCTGCTGTAAGAAGAACGGCACGGCGCACCACATTTCTAAATTCCCTCAGGTTACCCGGCCAGTTATAATTGAAAAACATTTCAGAAACATCGTCTTCGTAGCCTTCAATATTTTTATTTAATTCCTGGTTCGTCCTATCCAGAAAAAAATCCGCAAATAATGGAATATCTCCCTTCCGCTCTCGTAAAGGAGGCAGATTTATTGAGAATTCATTAAAGCGATGATAAAGATCTTCCCTGAATTTTCCTTTTTTGTAAGCTTCCTGAAGATTCTCGTTCGATGCAACAATTATTCTTACATCTACGTCCATTTCCTTAGTGCCGCCTACTCTTTTAAATTTCCTTTCCTGTATTACGCGGAGCAATGCAGCCTGAATTTCAGGCGAAAGATTGGCAACTTCATCAAGAAATAAAGTACCGTTATTGGCAAGTTCAAAATGACCTTCTTTATCAGCTACGGCACCTGTAAAAGCACCTTTTACATGGCCAAAAAGTTCACTTCCGGCAAGCTCTTTTGAAAGTGTTCCGCAATCCATGGCTATAAATGGCTTATTTCTTCGGTTACTCGTTTCATGAATGGTCTTCGCAATAACTTCTTTACCTGTGCCGCTTTCTCCATATAATATAATACTATAATTAGTGCCAGCTACAATCTCAATTTGTGAATATACGCGCGCCGTCTCGCCATCCTGGCCTATCAAAAATTCCTTATTCGCAGAAATAACATATTGACGTTTGCTTTTTGAAACTTTGGCATTTACTGAAGGGGTTATGAGTTCATTGCTTGGGGTTGTAAGTGCCTTCTCAATTACATTGATAACTTCGTCGGGAATTAACGGTTTTGTGATATAATCATAGGCACCCATTTTTATAACATCTACAGCTATTTTTATATCAGAGTATCCGGTAATAATGATTACAATAGTTTCGGGTTTTGCTTCTTTTACTTTCAGAAGAACATCCTTTCCATCTCTGTCGCCTAGCCTGAAATCGCAAAGAACTATATCAAAATGCTCCTCACTAAATCGTGCGAGACCTTTAGCTCCGTTTAGTGCTACTTCGGCTTCATAGCCTTTCTTGGTGAGAAAACGGCTAAGCAAAGTGCACATATCCAAATCATCGTCTATAATCAGAATTCTTTTCTTCATAACTGTGTAAGATACTAATGGTTTTGTAAAGTTAATTTAAATCTTCGTTTTTAAGATGAGGATTTAGTACTGGTTTCTCAAGGGTTACGATCCATTCCGCGTATTCATTAGGTTCAATTTTTCTTCCATATAAATTAGCGTGAACCTTAGTAAATTCCGCCCCAAGGTATAAAATAATAGAACTATAATACACCCATACCATTATTATTATTATCGACCCGGCCGCGCCATACAAAGTGGTCAAATTACTTTTGCCTAAATAAAAGCCTATTGCAAGTTTGCCAAGTGTAAAAAATATGGCTGTAATAAATCCTCCGAATAAAACATCTTTCCATCTTATTTTGGCATCTGGCAATAATTTAAACATCAAAGAAAATAAAAAATTGGCCACTAAAAACGAAAGTACTGCTTCTCCTATTTCTATAAAATATACACTAAAATTGTGAATATACCTGCTTAAAAAGTCACCGAAAGCAGATACGATAGCATTCAAAACAAGAGAAACTCCCATAACAAACCCGATGCTCAATATTAGTGAAAAAGATAATATCCTGGTTAAAATTAATTTCCACCATATTTTTTTTGTCTTGACACGTAATCCCCAAATTTTGTTGAGGGAATCCTGAACTTCTCCAAAAATACTGGTGGCTCCTATAAGCAATATAATAATACTTATAATACTGGCAAAAAAACTGTTACCCGTTAAATGAATATTTTTGATTATATCTTGAATTTGAATTGCTGCAAGACTGCCAACCAAACCGTTTAGCTGTTCGTAAATTTGTCCGTTTACGGCGTCTTTTCCAAAAAACACTCCCGAGAGTGTAGAAATGATTACAATAAGAGGTGCGATTGAAAAAACCGTATAATAGGCAAGTGCGGCGCTATATTTTAATATATTATCAGCGGAAAATTCTTTAAATACCTGTTTTATATAGGATAAAAAGCCTACTAATTTTTTCTTCATGTTATCTAATTGTAAGAAGCCTCGAAAGTTAAGATTAATTAAGATGATTAAATAGCTGCCAATGAAAGGATATAATTATGCAAAATAAATGGACCGGGATCAAATTTTTCAATTGAGCCCCAAATATCCCCAATTGTACCATAGCTTCTTAGTTATTATTACTGGTCTGTTAATTGTCATTATTCCTGAGACGAATATTATATTCGATCTAATGGCATTTTAAAAAAGCTACCGTGAAAAATACAGAAAGGGCTTCGCCTGCGAGCGTAATGATTGTTGAAGATGAAGTAGACTTATGCTATCTTCTTACGAAGGTTCTCCTGCAAAATAACTTAAAGGCGGATTGCGCCTATTCTATTGGTGAGGCTAAAAATGCTATTAAAAAATTAAATCCGTCAATCTTTTTTATCGACAATTTTCTTCCAGATGGTTATGGATCTGACTTGATACCGAATATTAGGGAAGGTTATCCTGAATCAAAAATAGTAATGATAACTGCTCACGACTCCCCCGCCGATATTGAGAAGGCGTTTAAAGGCGGAGCCGACCATTTTATAACTAAGCCTTTTAACACAAAAACAATTAAAAACACGCTGGAAATTATTGGTCGTAACTAATTTTGCAGGTCTTTTCCGCTCAGTTCGTAGAACTATTTCCCCGTCAGGGTTTCATTATATTGAACAAATTCAAACATGAAGGCTTCTTATCGTCACTAAAATAGCCACTTTTGCTGGGTTAGGTTTTTTGGCAAACTTTTATCTAATTCCTGTTGATATCGATTTTATTCTTAACCTTAAATTTTTTTCAACATGGGAAACTTATTATATATAATCGCGGTAATACTTGTGATTATATGGGCAATTAGCTTTTTAGGAGGCTACTACACTGGCGGTCTTATACACATACTTTTAGTAATTGCCATTATTGCAATATTATTAAAAGTGATTAACAGGGCAGCTTAATTTCTTAACCCTAAAATTTTTTGCTATGGAAAGCAGGAAATTAAAACTTAAGGTTACCTGGGATGAAACCAAAGGAAAAATCAAAAAGGTCTACGCCGATCTTTCCGACGATGATTTATAAAGAGAAGAAGGAAGGATGACGAACTGGTTGGGCGAATATTGCAAAAACTTGGAAAAGCCAAGCAGGATGTAATAAAATGGTTCCAGGATATTTAGAACCATTTATTTATTTAGAAATCTCAAACCCTCATTCATAACTTGCATGAGGGTTTTTTTATTAATTCTGAATATGATAATAAATAATGATTCGCCACTTTATGTGAAGCTTGGATTTAAGTTCCTTGTGATTTTTTTCCTTTGCTTTTTTATATATAGCGCGCAAAACATTTTAATACCCTTTGCCTTCGCTTGCCTCCTTGCCATGCTTTTATTACCGGTAGCAAATTATTTAGAGAGGAATAAAATCGCCAAAGTGCCTGCAATTTCTATCTCCATAATTCTGGCTATCGGGTTTGTTACAGGAATAATTTATTTTCTTAGCAGCCAGATCGCGAGTTTTATGAAAGATATTCCTTCAATTAAAGAACATATCACTACCCACTTTTTATCGCTGCAGAATTGGGTAAGAGAAAAATTTAATATTTCCTTTGAGGAGCAAAACGAATATATAAATGAACAGGCAGCTAAATTAAAGTCCGGCGGTACGGGTTATATAAGTCATACTTTTCTTTCTATCACCGAAGGGATAATGCTTTTAATCCTCATGCCCATTTATACATTTCTTCTCCTGTTCTATAAAGATCATATCCGTAATTTTTTTTTCGCCGTATTTAAAAAAGAAGATACCCCTGGTATAAAAAATGTTATTGCTCAAACGAAGGTCATGATCCGCAGCTATATGGTTGGCCTTTTAATTGAAATGACTATCGTGGCGTCGGCAGATTCCATCGGGCTCATTATCCTTGGTTTAAAATATGCGATTTTCTTTGGAGTTCTCGCAGCCGTGCTCAACCTCATTCCGTACATTGGAATGTTTACCGCTACGCTATTTACCGTTCTTGTTTCGCTAACTACTACAGATAGTACCAGTGATATTGTATGGATTATTATAATTTTTTATGGCATACATATAATTGATGTAAACTTTCTTATGCCCAAAATTGTTGCCTCACGGTTAAGAATAAACGCACTTATTTCTATACTTGGTGTGGTGATTGCCGGTACTTTAACAGGCATTTCAGGCCTTTTTTTATCTATCCCGGTAATTGCTTTTATTAAAATTGTTTGTGATGAAGTTGAATCACTCAAACCATGGGGAATGCTATTGGGCGATCAGACGACCTATTCAAAAAAACACCCGATCTATAAAAGGCTGGAGAAAATTTCAATTAAGAATACAGCAAAAAGTGTGAAAAGAAAATTGAAATTATAGTGTGGGTTTCCGCATTATGCAGAATTAAATGTAATTACAAATGAGGTGCCTTTACCGACTTCACTTTCTACATTGATATTTGCGTTATGGGCGAGAATAATATTTTGTGTATTAGTGAGTCCTAAGCCAGTACCCTTTTCTTTTGTTGTAAAATAAGGCTCAAAGAGACGTCCAACATCTTCCTTAGTCATGCCCTTTCCATTGTCGGTGATTTTTGCAACACAGCGATTTTTGTAACTCCGGGTGGAAATATGAAGAATGCCGCCATCGCCCATTGCTTCAATTGCATTTACGATAATATTTAAAAAGGCAATTTTTATTTTTTGATCATCGACTGATATTGGGCAAATGTCATTTTCATAATCCTTCTCAACTTTTATTTGCTTTAATTCAATTCTGTCATAAGCAAATTCCAGGCTGCTATCAATTACGTCATTGATCGAAATATTTGTAAAACTCAGTTCAGAAACACGCGTCGAATTTAATAGATCGCTTATGAGTTGATTTATTCTGTTAGAATTTCTAGTTATCATATCAAATAACAGAATTAAATCTTCATTTTCGGGAACCTCATTTTTTAATTGTTCTGCCGCAAGATTAATATTCGTAAGTGGATTTCTAACCTCATGCGCAATGGTGCGGGAAATTCTTCCTGTAGCTGCAAATTTTTCGCTATTTCTTAACTCAACCAATTCTACATTTAAAGCAGCGAGCTCGTCAACACGCATTTCCAGTTGCTTTCGATAATTGGTTGCTTTTTCATCTGCTTCTAACTTAGCTTTGTTTTCCTTATTAAAAACAATTATAGAATAGATGGTCAAAAGAATAGCTACTATCAAAGAGATGATGGTAAATATTCTGATAACGTAAGAATATCTTGTGAGCCTGGTATTTCTTTCATGCCATAACTCCCTTTCAACATTTTGGATTTCAATTACATAATTTTCAACCTGGTTCATTTTGTTAACACCTTCATTTCTTGCGCTTAAAATACCAGAAGTGATGGTATGGGTAGAATCAAAAATTAAAATTTTATTTTCCAGCCACAAAAATTTACCATGAATAAGAACTTTCAGCGAGTCAAGCCTTTTTTTTTGATCTGGATTATCCTTTGTTAGCTGTTGAAGTGTTTGCAACGCAGAATCGCCATTTTTCATGCTTCTGTCATATTTTACCAACATCGATTTATCATTTGTAACGATATATCCCCGCGCGGCTGATTCACTCTGGGTAACAAATCCAACAATGTTATCCAGGCCATGTATCACCTCATTTGAATGATTAGCCAGCCCGGATTGTTTCATTAGGTTTTGAGTAGATACAAAAGAAATGATATAAGAAATGAGAAGAATAATAAAAGCGCCAAGATATCCCCATCTCGTTCGGTCTGCTATTTTATCTGCAAAATTTTTCATCATAAGTTCAGGAAATTAAGCATTCCTTTAAAGTCTTCAAAAGTACTCACGTTCGATTTAAAGTATTGTTAGTTAAATCAAAAATGTGAAGTCTTGATTTGAATCTAATTATAAAAAAAGCCGTCGAATGAATGTTTTTAATTCTAAAAACAAATCTGTTCAACGGTTTTTAACAGGGTGGCATTTATCTTTTTGATAACTACTTTTTACCAGCTTTGCTGACGAGCCAGAAAATAATTGCAACAATTACAACAACTATTACAATTCCTACCCAAATTCCTGCTTTAAAAATACCGGCAATGGCCTGGCAACTAGTTAGGGTTACCGCCATGAAGATTAAAGAAAAGATGACTGTTTTAATGTTGCGACTGTTCATTTTTATGGTTTTAAATTATTGATTATTTTTTTTTGTGAAGTACTCAGGCGCTAACGCCTCATTAACTTTATTAAAATATCTCTTTTAAAATGAAAAAAAAGCTAATTATTTTTACCGATTGTCAATAATATGAAATTAAGCGATACACGAGGCTTTTTATTTCGCGGTAACGATTAAGTTTTAATTAAAAAGGAAGGCTAACTGCCTTCCATTTTATTGCAATATTTTCATGGTGTGTTTTTGTAAAAATTCAACCTTGTGGAATATTATTCAACCTCTTCAGCAGCACCCACATTAATATTGCTTTCAGCAATTTGAGTTAGCTTTTCATCAGTTTCTTTTTCTTCTTCCAATGTTTTATATAAAATATTAGCAACGTCATTAAGACCTAAGGTTTTAGCGAGTGTGGTAAGGCCGCCGTATGTAGCTATTTCATAATGTTCCACCTTTTGCGCAGCAAGAATAATCCCTACGTCACGGGTAATGGATCCCTTTTCTGTTTCTGAAACTATATCATCGCCTTCTTTAGTTATCCCGGCCATTGCTTCGCATTTTTTAGCTTGAGGAGTTTTGCCCAATAAACTAAAAACTTCTTCCAGGCGTGAAACATGAGTTTTTGTAACTTCCAGGTGACCATTGATAGCGTCTTTCAATTCCTGCGTAGTGGCCGCTTTTTCCATTTTTGGAAGCACTTTTACAAGATGCTTTTCTGCCCAATAAATGTCTTTAATTTCACCTACAAAAAAATCTTCCAACATAGATGAGTCGCCGCTCAAACTCTGCCCTTTTTTTTTGGCACTTGTCTTATTTTCCTTCTTAGAATTTGTCATTTTTTTAAATTTTTCATGGTTAATTTAATGACATTTTACAATTAAAATATTATGCCAAATTATAAAAAGCATGTAAATTAAAATGGATATATGTTTTAATTATTATCAATGTTTATTTTATAAAATTTGCAATGAAATTGTTCCTCAGTGTGGGAAAAAATTTACTCGTATACAAAATTGAAAAGACAAATCCAGGTAAAGGGTAGCTTTGCAATGAAACCGTTACCCACAAAGGCTTGCATTAGATGATGCAAATGTTTATTTTTGTTGGCAGTATATTTAATGTATATTATGGAGAATCATCTATTTATATTTTAAAAATTAAAAATTACAACTATGGGCTCAGGAAAAGTATTAGCAAGCGTGTTAGCAGGAGCAGCCGCTGGCGCAGTTTTAGGTATCTTATTCGCCCCTGATAAGGGAACAGAAACCAGGAGAAAAATAGCAGAAAAAGGCTCTGACCTTGCTGGTACTGTTAAGGATAAATACAGTGAATATGCTGATGTCATTTCAGAAAAGTATGACACTGCAAAACAAAAATTATCTGGTATTGTTTCAGAAGGACAAGACATGGGTAAAGACCTGGTTAACCAGGCAAAAGACAAAGCAAATGCTATGAAAAGCGACGTAAGGAATTCAATGAATTCATAGTATTTATTATTAGTCATGAATATGTTACAAGTCCGATGATAAACGAGATAAAAATGGATAATAAACCTACCAACGTAGAAGAGCTATTGCAAAAGCTGAAAGATTATGCTGACGTGAGAATTGATTTATTCAAACTGAAAGGTATTAATAAGGTTTCAGGATTCATGTCATCTGTAGTTACAATGGTCGCCATCAGTATTATATTCGGTACAGTTTTTTTATGCATCACCATCGGTTTAGCTCTTTGGATTGGTAGTTTACTAAGTCACCCTTATTTGGGATTTTTTATAATGGGTGTTTTATACCTTATCATCGGACTTGTATTATATTCAAACAGAAGTAAATTAATTAAGGATAAGGTTAGTAATAGCTTAATCAAAGAACTTATTGACTAAAAACACGCTACAAAAATCAGGACATGAATAATGAAGATATTGCCGAAGCCAAGCTTGAAAAAATTGCGAATACGTCTGAATTAGAAATAGCCATAAAAAGGTTAGAAAGGAAAAGGTTGTTGATGGAAGAGGATATGAAAGACGACTTTCATAATATTCTTGAGGGATTAAAGCCTACCAACATTTTAAAACATACACTTCATGAGGTTCAGGAATCTGTAGATTTAAAACACAATCTTTTTAAAGTTGCGTTGGGATTAGGTGCAGGGTATTTTTCTAAACAACTCATTGTAGGTAAGTCTGCAGGCCTGGTAAAAAAAGCATTAGGCACAGCTTTACAGTATGGCATTACACAATTTGTAGCAAGAAAAAATAATGATGATCAAAATGGTCAATCGTCTTCGTCTCCCCGCAAGAAAAATATCTTTAAAAGATTGCTCTCTATTTAATCCATTCTAAGTATTTAATCTCTCCAAACATTTTTTAAGATTGATTCCCTTTCCTAAAATGCCTTTGAAAAGATCTCCTTTTAGTTTTACTCTTTCTTCGATGTTGTGAATTGTAAATTGAGCTGGTGAAAGCCCTTTCTTTACTTCATTCCATTCCAATGGAGTTGAAACTGTTCCTCCTTTTTTTGGTCTCAGGCTGTATACCGATGCAATAGTTTGTCCCCTCCTGTTTTGCAAATAATCCATATAGATATGCTTATTTCCCCGCTTCTGAAGGTTTCTCTCGAGTGTTGTAAATTCTTTTAATTCTTCTTGAGCCATCATACAAATTATATAGGCAAAATCTTTTACTTGTTCATAAGTATATTTTCTTGCGGTGGGCACATAAATATGCAAACCGGTTGAGCCAGAGGTTTTGCAAAAAGATATCGCTCCAGATTTATCTAAAATTTGCTTTACAACATTTGCTGCTTCAATAACCTGATCAAAAGTGTTACTATCTGACGGGTCGATATCAATAATTAGATAATCAGGCTTATCTAAATTCTTAATTGTGGAATGCCATGGATTTATTTCGATACATCCGAGGTTGTTAAGATAGGTAAGTGTAGCCTGGTTATCGCAGATGATATAGTCAATGTCTTTATTTGTTGATTCTGAAAAAATCTTTTTATTCTTTATAAATGACGGTACATGGCCCGCGGCATCTTTATGAAAAAATCCTTTATCGTTAATGCCATTGGGGTTTCTCAACAAAGACTCCGGGCGGCCCTGCAAATACGGCAATATGTATTTCGACATTGAAATGTAATAATTAACAACATCTCCCTTAGTAATATCATCGTCAGGAAAATATACTTTATTAAGATGAGTAGCCTTCACTTTGTACTTTTCAAAAGTAAATGTTTTATTAACTTCTGCCTGCTCGTCCATCTTCTTTGGGCGTTTAGCCGGAACCGTTATGTCCTTAATATTTTTCATTTTTATTTCATTTACTCTCTTATCATTTCTAAGATGCAAAAAAACGGGATGGCGCAGTTTTCCGTCGCTGGTAATTTCTGCATATTTTACTTCACAAATCAACTTGGGTTCAACCCATGTTACTGGTGAATTTGTTTTTATTTTTTCTTCAAAAGGCGATTGCTTTGTTATAAGAGGCTGCAACAAATTATACATTTCTTTTAGCAAACTAAAATTGAAGCCCGTGCCTGTATGCCCAATGTATTTAAAACCGCTTTTTTCTTTAGATGCAAGAATTAAGGCCCCGAAAAATTTTCGAGCGCCTGCAGGTTGCGTATAGCCGACGATAACGGCTTCAAGAGTAGCATGGTGCTTAATTTTGAGCCAGTCTGTAGTTCTTTTTCCTGGAAAATATTGCGAATCTATTTTCTTCGCCATAATGCCTTCGAGGTTTTTTTCTTTCGTTACCTGGAAAAATGACTTCCCATTTTCAATGATGTGATCGGAGTATTTGATGACCTCATTTTGTGGAATTATTTTTTGCAATAATTCCTTTCGTTCCAATAGTGATAAAGAAGTGGCGTCGAGCCCATTTAATTTAAGTAAATCAAAAACCTGGTATTGAATAGGACGATCCTGGTTTTCCGAATAATGTTGAAGAAATTGGAAATCCGGTTTGCTTTCAACATTCAACACGATAATTTCTCCGTCTAAAACCACTTCGTCTTTTAACTTTTTTAATTGCTCAACTATGATAGGATAAGCAAGTTGAAAATTTAATCCATTGCGGGAATACAAAGCAATTTTATTCTTGTTTACTTCAGCAATTGCGCGATATCCATCCCATTTTATTTCGAATAGCCAGTCTTTATCATCAAAAGGTTTGGGTGTTTCTTTTGCAAGCATCGGTTTTATAAAAGTGGATAATTTCCGATCTTTAATTACTGCGGGTTGGGAGAGCGGGAGCTTTTTTTTTTCGGTGGTGACTTTTTATTTTCCAGCAGCCATTTATTTATGGGAGAGTTTTTAAGCGTTTCATGCTCACTATTATATTCAGTAGCTACCGCATAGTCGTCGTTGTGTTTTATTAATAGCCAACTATTATCTTCTTTTCCTTTTAATTTTACAAGCGCAAATTCACCTTTCAATTTTTTGCCGAATAATTGAAATTTCAAATTGCCATCTTTCAAACCTGCCCGCAATTTTTTTTCTGCTGCTTCCTTATCAGAATTTTCAATATCTGAATAGGTGCCATTATCCCAAATCTCCACTATTCCGCCCCCATAATTTCCTTCAGGAATAATACCTGCAAAATCTTTATAATCGTATGGATGATCCTCCACCATCATTGCAAGCCGCTTATCTTTTGGATTTAAAGAAGGCCCTTTTGGCACCGCCCAACTTTTAAGAACGCCATCCAATTCCAATCGAAAATCATAATGCAACCTTGTGGCTTTATGCCGTTGAACTACAAATGACAACCTCGAAGCGGGCTTTTTTATTTTGCCGGCGGGCTCGGATGTTACTTTAAAATTTCTTTTTTTATTGTAAGTAGTTAATGCCATTTATGATGCTTTTTTTCTTTTTACCTCCAGGCTTGCTTTAAGTTGCTCCATCAAGTCTTTTGTTTTATTATGAACCACTTTCATCTCAGGAACTTTCATTTTTTTACCGCCAGCTTTGGCTTTTATCAATTTCAATAATTCCTCGTTATACGTGTCTTTATATTTTGAAATATCAAATTTTGCGGTAAGTTGATCAATAAGAGAAATAGCCATTTTTAGCTCAGCAGGTTTCACATCTGTGTTTTTTGGAAGCGTAAGGTCAGTAGTATCACGTATCTCTTCTTCAAACCTTATCCTGTTTAAAACAATCACATCTTTATCAGGTCGCAGGATGGCGAGGCTTTCCTTGCTTCTCATTACAAAGCTGGCAACGCCTACTTTTTTAGTTTTTAATAAGGCCTGCCTTAATAATTCATAGGGCCTTGTTCCAGATTTATCAGGCTCGAGATAGTAAGGAGTTTCGTAATAAAGGCTGCTTATTTCTTCTTCTTTTACAAAATCAGAGATCTCAATCGTTTTGGTTTTTTTTGCGCTCGCGGCCTCAAAGTCTTTATCATCCAACACGACATAATTATTATCAACTTTATAGCCTTTTACAATATTGGCCCAATCAACTTCCTTGCCCGTCTTTTCGTTTATCCGTAAATACTTGATATGCGAATGATCTTTTTTGTCAAGCATATCAAGGTTTAAATTACTGCTCTCAGTTGCGCTATATAATTTCACCGGAATATTTACCAGGCCAAATCCAATAGCACCAGTCCATATTGGTCGCATAATTCTAATTTTTAAATGTGTTATTCATTAATGAAAGTATTGTGCCTTTTTTGAAAGCAAGGCTGGAAGAGCCTTTTCGGCGCAATTAAGATAGTTAATTATCATTTCATGAGGAAATAATTCCACGACGATTTGAAAACAAATCATTAAAACCCGAATTACATGTAAGGCAAAATTTCCTGGAAAGTTTTAGTGCAACATATGTAAAATGAAACCATTAATTTTGCCATCCTTTTTAATTCGGTTTGAGAAAGGAATTATATTATCTTTTTCTCAATTTCGAATAAGAAATTGGTCCCGTAGTTCAATGGATAGAATAGAAGTTTCCTAAACTTTAGATACAGGTTCGATTCCTGTCGGGACTACAACTATTAAACAACAATAACTGAATCCTGTATAGAAATGTTGACTTTAAATGGGATTTTCCACTTTCCCATGAAAAAAAAAAAGCTACCCTTGTGGGATAGCCTCCTTGTTCAAATTATCCAATACCCCCTTTACTTCTTTTTACTCTTTTATTATTTTTTGCGACTGTACTTCATTGGCTGTTATCATTTTTACAATATAAACTCCTGACACTAAATTTGATATATCCAGTGTGGTTGTACCAGATATATTTGTCCATTTATTAATTAGCTTACCGTCAAGGCCCAGTAGCCTAATTTCCTTTATTAAATCTGATGTATTGACATTTATATAATCTCTCGCAGGATTTGGTGTAATCGTCACCAGTAATTGTTTGCTAAAATCGACCTTAATAATTTTACTATAAGTAAACTGCCCATCTGCATTTATTTGTTTTAGCCTGTAAAAGTTATAACCGTGTGCCGGTGCATTGTCAATTAAAGAATAGGTGTTGGTAAGGCTTCCGTGCAATGCGTTCACGGTTCCAATAGAAGTAAAGCTTATACCGTCTTTGCTTTTTTCGACATCATATCTTGAAAAACTTATTTCGTTCTGAGACTGCCAACTCAGTTTTACTATCGCATTTTGCTTATAGGCAGCAAAATTAATAAGGGACACCGGTAAAGTTCCGGAGGTTACTCCTAAAATATATTCTGTGCTTTGCCCTGTTGTGGTAAGTGTTTTATTAGTAGTATTGGGTGCAGCGCCGCAATTTGTCCATGAAGTAACTGAATTATCATGCCTTTTAAACAGGCCAAGCATATTCTCAGTATTTGCGATTACCAGCGGATTCCCAGTATAATTATACACAGCAGTATACGTTGGCGTGGTGCCACCTATCTGAAACACCCCAAAATATTTATTATTATCTCCTGAGTTAGCGCCATTTGTTGTGTTAGGAATAGTATCAACCCTGTAAACCTGCAACCCTGCCGGTGCGCCCGAAGTATTAGTAACTGTAAACTTTTCACCAGTTGCTGCGGTCAGGTTTGCTGTTTTTGTTGCATTGGTATAATCATAAGCAGCAGCATCGCCTATTGAAGCGCCACTGGTAACCCAGGTTGGACTATTAATTAATGAACCAACCCGACCATCCATACTATAGGTTGAATCACCAGTTCCTTCATCAAAACGGAAGTATGCGAATAGGTTATTATACGCAGGATGAGCCGAAGTAACTTTTTTACACATCCAGTCTCTTATTTCCGTTTGCGTAAGCGCAACGTTGCTCCATATCCTTGTTTCATCTATTTTCCCACCTAATGTTTGGTCACCGTTTATGTTGCCATTAGTTTGGCGTGGTCCTATTAAATAATTACCCGAAGTGTTATTAAAATTAGAAGTGTATGATGGATTTCCAGACAAAACCCCATCTATATAAAACATTACTTGACTTCCGGTATAAACTACTGCTACATGATGCCATAAAGTATCCGAAATAGTGCCAGTAGAGACTACATTATTAATACCAACCTTAGTGAGGTATATAGTATTATTATTAAAAATTCCGACACCCCAAGAACCGTTATTATCACCTGTTATTAGAACGACACCATAATTATGTTGTGTAACTCCAATACTGTCCCTTTTTATCCATGTTTCATAAGTAAATGGTTCACTTCCAAAATCAAAGCCTGATCCCACATTTACATAAGGAGATGTCGCCAAGCTGCCTGTGCTGTAGAGTTGTAGGGCATTGCCACTTCCCGGTTTTTTTGGAGTTGCGTATGGCGCTAATTTTATTGTCCATCCATCAGCACCGCCATTGCTGGTTAAGCCAGTAAGCGTTCCCGTATTTGAAGAACTGGAATACCCTACCGCAAAATATCCGCCGTTGTTTGTTTCCTGGACGGCGAAGAGATTATCATCCAAAGTTCCCCCCAGCAATTCCTGCCATTGCACATCGCCGGCTCCATTCAATTTTACAATCCACCCATCTAAACCGCCGTAGGTCGTTAATCCCGTTAAGCTGCCATGGTTTTGAGCAATTGAGGAAGTAGACTGCCCTGATAATATATATCCACCATCAGATGTTAACTGGACACCATCAAAATAATCCTGGCTGGAAGTGCCAAGTATCTGTTGCCATTGCAGGTTTCCAAGAGCATCTGTTTTTACTACCCACCCGTCATATTGGCCATAGCCTGCTTTAGTATAAGTGCCGTTAACGCTATTTACGTTTGCAGCAGCGAGCGCCATAATATATCCACCATCTGGAGTTTGCTCCACATTTCCAAATTGGTCATCAGAGTTACCACCGTACAGCTTTTGCCACGTAGTATTTCCCGAAGCATCTAATTTTATTATCCATCCATCAAGACCACCATAAGAAGTAACTCCGGTAAGCGTGCCACTGCTGCCGGTTGCTGTACCAACTGCAATATAGCCTCCGTCAGTGGTTGGTGCACTTTCAATAAACCTGTCAAAGCCACTACCGCCTAAAAGCTTTTGCCAAACTGTATTTCCATTAGCATCGAGCTTTAATATCCATCCATCGTCAGTGCCACCGTTATTTGTGATACCTGCCAGGGTTCCGGAATTGGAAGATGTAGATTGGCCGGATATTATGTAGCCGCCATCAGCAGTTTGCCTCGCGCTAAAAAGATAATCATCACCACTTCCCCCAAGCAATTTTTGCCACACTATACCTCCTGCACTGTTTAGTTTCATCACCCAGCCATCTTTGCCGCCGTTATTTGTAATGCCGGTGAGTGTACCTGTATTAGAAGATGACGCATCACCTACAGCAATGTACCCGCCATCGGAAGTTTGCCGGATACCATCCAATTCATCATCACTGCTGCCACCATATATTTTTTGCAAGGTTGTATTGCCGGAGGCATCTAATTTTATTAGTACTCCATCGAGGCCGCCATTATTTGTTAAACCAGTGAATGTACCCGTGTTAGAAGAGCTAGTGTTTCCACATAAAATGGCACCTCCGTCCGATGTGGGTTTATTGCTATAGCCATATAAATTGTCATTACCGGTGCCCCCTAAAAATTGTTGCGATTGAACGACGGGTTGCGACATTACACTTATAGTTACCATCAACATAAGGAAGAGAAATGTAAAATTCTTTTTCATAAAAACTTTAGTTTGATTTACTTAATAATGTACATGACTTTCAACTAAAAGGAGTGAGATTCGGGATAAGCAATTGCAGGCTTAGGATAGATATTGTAAAATTGAAGGAATAAATTTCGCACCATGTATCGTCATCAGCAATACTACTTATGGGTGATTTTTTATCAAATATTTTGAATGGCTTACACCATTAAATAAATTCAATTTGCCTGGATTATTGCCTTTGAAATATATATATAATCTCTCCAAAACCTGTATTAACTCCTGAGGTAATCGGAGGATAGTCAGCCGTCAAAGTATTATTATTGTTAGATAAAGTAAGTGTGCAAGGCCTTGTGCCTGATTGGGCGTTATTAGCCCCATAAGTATATTTGCCCGTAGCATTATAGATGCCCGTGCCCGAAGCTGTAATACTGGAATATAGTTGGTCACCTACAGAGAAATTAAACGTTTGGCTGCCCAATTTTGTTATTGTACCGGTAGTAGCATTTGCACCAGCGTTCCAGGTACAAACATTTCCATTTATTCCACCCCAAATAGTAGTAGTCCAGGTTCCACTCACAGTGCCTGCCGGTTTTGTTGTATCACTTTTTTTACAGGAAATAAAAGCCATAATTAATATAGCGGCAAGAATTGATTTGAACAAAGTTTTTGTTTTCATTTTTTTTCTTTTTGAAGTGTTATAAATTTTATAGGGTAAAGTTTTATTATTCGTGTGCTGCAAACAATACTACTTATGGGTAATTTTTTAGTAAAGCGTTTTGAATGATTTTACACCATTAAATTCAATTACTTTAGGATATGAAATTGCATAAACACTTTTGGTTATTTATTTTCTTATCTAATATCTTTTCAATTTCA
>JBBRSV010000106.1:0-17114 GCA_038245055.1 Chitinophagales bacterium
ACCTGATGGCTGCCGCATCCCCAGCATGATTTTTTTTGACATAATAGTTGAAATTGAAAAGGGTTTCAATTTACTTCATTGAAACCCTTACCGGAATTATATCTCAAAAGATTTTACCAACTATTTTTGTCCTCTTTGTCTAAAATTAATACTTACTAAAAAAGTTTTCGTTACAATTTCCAATCTATAATATTTTTTGTCCATTCATTTTTAAAAGGCACTGAAACTTTTATATAATTATCAGTGTAACCATCCATCATATCATTTTTATTTTTACCCTCAAACAGAACCTTCCTTGTCTCACCGCTGTGCTTCTTCATAAAGCTTTGTAAAAAATTGTATGATAAGGTACGTAAAATTTTTGTTCGTTCGTTTCTAATAGTGATTGGCAATGCAGGTTTAATACTTAACGCGAAAGTGTTGTCGCGTTCAGAATAAGTAAATACATGCAAATAAGCAACTTCCATTTCTTTGAGAAATTCTACTGTGTCGTTGAAGTCTTCATCTGTCTCTCCGGGAAAGCCCGTGATTACATCAACGCCAATACAGCAATGAGGAATGAGTTTTTTAATAAGAGAAACTTTTTCAGCATATAATTCTCTTTTATATCTTCTGCGCATGAGGCCCAAAATTTTATTGCTGCCACTTTGCAAAGGGATATGAAAATGCGGCATTATCTTTTTGCTCGCCGCTACAAGTTTTATAATGCTATCGCTTAAAAGATTGGGTTCGATAGATGAAATGCGATAGCGCTCAACTCCATCAAATTGATCAATCGCTAGCAGCAATTCATAAAAATTTTCATCGGTTTTAATTCCTTCGAAATCCTTTCCAAAATCGCCCAGGTTTATTCCAGTAAGTACAATTTCTTTAACGCCACTGTCAGCAATTATCTTTATTTCTTCAAGAACATTTTTAATAGAATTGCTCCTGCTTTTTCCACGCGCCATCGGTATAGTACAAAAGGAACAGTTGTAATCGCAGCCGTCCTGCACTTTAAGAAAAGTTCTTGTGCGGTTATTAATGGAGAAGGAAGAATTAAATCCATTGATGTCATCCACATCACAACTGCAAATTTTAGCAGAATCACCCTTTGAAAGCTCCTTTAAATGTGACGCAATATTAAATTTCTCTGCTGCGCCCAACACTAAGTCGACACCTTTTATTGCAGCTATTTCCTCAGGCTTTAATTGTGCATAACAACCCGTAACTACCACCATTGCCTCTGGCGCCTTGCGCTGAATACCTCTTACCAGATAACGGCATTCTTTATCAGCGTTTTCAGTAACGGAGCATGTATTAATTACATACACGTCTGCCACTTCTGTAAAATCCTTTTTTACAAAACCATCATTTTCCAACAACCTTTGTATTGCTGATGTTTCAGAATAATTTAGTTTACATCCCAGTGTATGTAATGCAACGGATTTGGTAGTTGGCATATCGAAACAAAAATAAGTAATATTGCTTTTATAGGTTCGGCTTGCTTGAAACAGAGAAAAAATGAAGAAAAATTTCCTAACCACGACAATATTGCTTTTAATAGCGATCATTGCAATTTGGTACTTTCGAAATAATAATTTTAATAAAGAATCCTCATCTGAAAATTTATTTCGTGATACGAGCCATCTTATTTTAACGCGGCACGTAAAATGCCGAATGGGTTGCAGGCACATCGATATTGAAGAGATAAAAGAAATTATAAGCGACGGGAACGTTAATTATTCCAAGAGCGGGAAAGGTAGCAAAGGAGATGACACCTATGCTCTTGAAGGTTTGAACAATGAACACCAGCATTTAAGGGTAGTAGTAGCGCCTGAAAGCGATGGCCTGGTAGTTATTACCTGCATCGATCTTGATAAAGAATGGCCATGTAATTGTGATTGATTTAATAAAAACATTCCATCATTTAATTGTAATTTGCGCACTTAACGAATCGCTCTAAGAATGAAAATAAAATCATTTCTGGCAAAGCCCTTTGCCATTTATATTTATAAGCAAATTCGTAAATCAATGCTCACTGCAATTTCAGACCAGGAGCAGATATTTCAATCATTAATTAAGACAGGATTAAAAACTGAATTTGGTAAAAGGCACCATTTTATAAAAATTAAAAATCATGCTGATTTTGTAAAAAATGTACCGCTAAGAGAATATGAAGATTTTAAAGATTATATCGATAAAATAAAACAGGGAAAACACAATATTTTATGGAAAGGCATACCGATTTATTTTGCCAAAACAAGTGGAACTACGAGCGGTATTAAATACATTCCTATTACAAAAGATTCTATAGATAATCACATCAACACTGCACGAAATGCATTGCTTTGCTATATGGCGCAAAGCGGTAATACACAATTTGCAAATGGTAAGATGATCTTCCTTAGCGGCTCTCCAGATCTTGAAAGAGTAGGAGGTATACCAACAGGCCGATTGAGTGGAATAGTGAATCATCATATTCCAAAATATTTACGATCCAATCAATTGCCGTCTTTCGAAACAAATTGTGTTGAAGACTGGGAGGAAAAACTGGAGAAAATAGTTGCCGAAACGGTTAAAGAAAAGATGACATTAATAAGCGGCATTCCGCCATGGATGCAAATGTATTTTGACGCATTGATAAAAAAGACCGGAAAGAACATCAAAGATATTTTTCCTGATTTTAGTGTAATGGTTCAGGGCGGGGTAAATTTTGAGCCTTATAAGGCAAAGCTTTTAGAAACGATTGGTAAACCGATTGATACGATAGAATTGTATCCTGCCAGTGAAGGTTTTTTTGCCTTCCAGGATAGTTATAAAGAGGAAGGGATGTTGCTAAATACCAATAGCGGAATATTTTTTGAATTTATTCCGGCTGCGGAAATTCTTGATAAGAATCCTCAAAGGCTTACATTAAAAGAGGTAAAGAAAGATGAAAATTATGTGCTGATAGTTAGCAGCAACGCGGGTTTATGGGCATACAATGTTGGCGATACCATTAAGTTTATTTCCCTCAGTCCATATCGTATTGTGGTTACCGGAAGAATAAAACATTTCATTTCTGCCTTCGGTGAACATGTAATTGGAGAAGAAGTTGAAGATGCATTATTAAAAGCTGCTGAAGCTGAAAATATTAAGATTACTGAATTTACCGTAGCGCCTAAAATCTCAAATGATGGCAGCAAAAGCTATCATGAATGGTTTATTGAGTTTGAAAATACGCCGCAGAACATGAAGCAATTCGCGGCTAAAGTGGATGAAAATCTCAGGGAGAAAAATATCTATTATGCGGATTTAATAGGTGGTAATATTCTGCAGCCTTTAAGAATAACTTCAGTACAAAAAAATGGCTTTATTAATTACATGAAAAGTGTTGGCAAACTTGGGGGACAAAATAAAGTACCGCGTTTGAGCAACGATAGAGTAATTGCAGACCAGTTACAGCATTGGGCGAGGAAAGCCTCCGCAGAAACAATAACAAATTCTTAAAATCCTTTTGGGCATTAATTTGCAAAATATTATACATTTGCATTCTATTCATTAAAAGATTCAAAAGTGGAAGGTCATAATTTTCTAATATTTTCTTTGAGTTTGGCAACTTCAATTGCTGAACAGAGAGAACCTCTGCGCTGTTTTCTCCGACCTGGATACTGATAGGCCGAGCAATGAACATTGCCCCTATCAGTGAAAAAAATCCCCGCTCACCACATATCTCATTCTTAAACAAACGCAAAGTGGAACAATCAAAAATAATTGTTCGGGTTGCAACTTCCGCTGATTTAAAATATGCTCAAACCATCACTGATGAGATGGCCGCATCTGCCCAGGCAAGGGGAACCGGTATTGCAAAACGATCTGCAGAATATATTCAAAAAAAAATGGAGGAAGGTAAAGCAGTTATTGCGCTTACCGAAGATAATACCTGGGTTGGATTTTGTTACATAGAAGCTTGGGGGCTTGAAGGATTTGTTGCAAATAGCGGCCTTATTGTAGCTCCGGAATTCAGGAAAACAGGTATCGCAAAAAATATTAAAAAAAGAATATTTGATCTCTCCCGCGAGAAATATCCCAAAGCGAAAATATTCGGTTTAACTACCGGCCTTGCTGTAATGAAAATAAACAGTGATCTCGGTTACGAGCCGGTTACTTATTCCGAACTAACTGATGACGAAAATTTTTGGGCCGGGTGTAAAAGTTGTGTCAACTACGATATTCTTATGAGCAAGGAAAGAAAAAATTGCATGTGTACAGCCATGTTGTATGATCCTGCGGATCACTTTGCTCCTGAAGAAACAGCTGCGGAATTTAAAAAGAATTCAAAGATGTATGAGCGTTTCATGAGCCTCAAACAAAGTAAGTTGATAAAATTTTTAAAGGGTAAAAAAGGCGATAAACAAAAGTCGTTTTTAAGCGTCTTGTTTCACTTCTAAATTTTAGTATTAATGAGTAAGAAAGTAGTGATTGGATTTAGCGGCGGACTTGACACCTCTTATTGTGTAAAGTATTTTAAAGATGAGTTGGGTTACGAAGTACATAGCATTATTGTAAATACAGGTGGGTTTAGTAACGAGGATTTGGCGGAAATAGAAAAGCACGCAAAAGCGTTAGGGGTTACCACGCATACTTCCGTCGATGCCATTAAAAGTTATTACGATAGTATTATAAAATACCTGGTTTATGGTAACGTATTAAAAAATAGTACTTACCCGCTTAGCGTAAGCGCAGAAAGATTATCGCAGGCACAGCATATTGCGGAGCATGTAAAAAAACTCGATGCCGATGCCGTCGCTCATGGAAGCACAGGTGCCGGCAATGACCAGGTACGCTTTGATATGATTTTTCATATTATGATACCAGGCGTTGAAATTATTACTCCAATACGCGATATGCAATTGAGCAGGCAACAGGAAATTGATTACCTCAAATCAAAAGGGGTAAAAATGAATTTTGAAAAATCTGCGTATTCAATTAATAAAGGGCTTTGGGGTACAAGTGTTGGAGGCAAAGAAACGCTGTCTTCTAACGGGATGATACCCGAGGAAGCATGGCCAACACAACTTTCTAATAATAAAGCGCAGCAGGTAAAATTGTATTTTGAAAAAGGCAATCTTTTGGGCGTTAATGACAAATCGTTTGATCACCCCATTGAGGCAATACAATTTTTGCAATCAATCGCGGGCCCTTATGCAATAGGGCGCGATGTACATGTTGGCGACACTATTATTGGCATAAAAGGGCGTGTAGGTTTCGAAGCTGCGGCTCCTGTCATCATTATTAAATCACATCACGCTCTTGAAAAAAACGTTCTTACAAAATGGCAGCTAAATATTAAGAACCAGTTGGCTGAATTTTACGGCAACTGGCTACATGAAGGGCAGGTACTCGACCCCGTTATGAGGAATATTGAAGCTTTTTTGGAATCCTCACAGCTACATGTAACAGGAAGTGTTTTTGTACAGCTAATGCCTTATCGCTACCAGGTTACCGGCATAGAATCTCCCTACGATTTGATGAGCAGCAAATTTGGAAAATATGGCGAGATGAATACAGGCTGGAGTGGTGAAGATGTAAGAGGATTTAGCAAAATATTCGGTAATCAAACTGCTATATATCATTCTGTTAAAAATTCTGCTGATGGAAAGTAAAATTAAAGTAGGTATCATCGGCGGCGCAGGATATACTGGCGGAGAAATGATAAGGCTTTTAATAAATCATCCCGATGCGCAATTAATATTTGTACACAGCAAAAGCAATGCGGGCAAGGGCTTGCATACAATTCACCAGGATCTCGTTGGTGAAACTGATATGAATTTTGCAGATAAAACCAGCGATGAAATTGATGTTCTTTTTCTGTGCGTTGGGCACGGAGATTCCAAAAAATATATGGAGGAAAATCAAATCCCTTCTCACATAAAAGTTATTTCACTTTCACAGGATTTCAGGCTAAAAGAAAATTCGGTTATTAAAGGCCGCAATTTTATTTATGGCCTTCCTGAATTAAATCGAGAGCTTATCAAATCGGCTGACAACGTTGCCAATCCTGGCTGCTTTGCATCTGCGATACAACTTGGATTGTTGCCTCTTGCAAAAAACAACTTATTGCAAGATGTTTATACAACGGGTATTACAGGCTCTACCGGTGCCGGGCAAACGCTTTCGTCAACTTCTCATTTTTCATGGAGAGAAAATAATGTACAGGCTTATAAAACGCTTACACACCAGCATCTTCATGAGATTAACGAGTCCTTAAATATTTTGTCTCATTCAACCGCTGCAGCCGTTCATTTTGTACCTTGGCGGGGAGATTTTACCAGGGGTATTTTTGTTACTTCACAATTGAAATGCGCGGAAGATCTCGATGACATTTACAGATCATTCAACGATTTTTTTAAACAACATCCTTTTGTAAAAGTTAGCAGGGAACCTATTTTTTTAAAGCAGGTAGTTAACACCAATAAGTGTTTCATTCATATTGAAAAAGAAGAAAATAATCTTGTAGTTCATTCTGTAATTGATAATTTAGTTAAAGGCGCGAGTGGCCAGGCAATCCAGAATATGAACCTGATGTTTGGCCTGGAAGAAACGACGGGCCTGAAGTTAAAGGCAAATTATTTTTAAAGGTTAGGGTTATCGCCATAATCAATAAAGGTCGCTCCAAACTCACAACTTAAAATTGATCACTTATGACATTATTTGACGTTTACCCTGTTAATGATATCAACATAATTAAAGCAAAAGGTTCTTATGTTTGGGATGATAATGGTGTTGAATATCTCGATATGTATGGCGGCCACGCGGTAATAAGTATCGGGCACACACACCCGCACTGGGTAAAGCATATTGAACGCCAGTTGGAAGAAATTGCTTTTTATTCAAACTCGATAAAAATTCCAATACAACAGAAACTGGCTGATAAGTTAGGCAAGCTTTCTGGTAAAAATAATTACCAGTTATTTCTTTGTAATTCGGGTGCAGAAGCAAACGAAAATGCATTGAAAGTGGCCTCATTTTATAACGGAAGAAAAAAGATAATTTCTTTTTCCAAAGCTTTCCATGGACGGACTTCCCTTGCAGTAGCTGTTACTGATAATCCTTCGATTGTTGCTCCCGTAAACGAAACAGAGAATGTAGTATTTCTTCCCTTTAATAATGAGGATGCCTTGGTTGAATATTTTGATAAGCAGGGTCATGATGTTTGCGCAGTAATTGTTGAAGGCATTCAAGGTGTCGGCGGCATAAATGTCGCTTCAATTTCCTTTTTACAACTCATCAGGAAGCTGTGTGATGAATATGATTCGGTTTTTATTGCAGACGCTGTTCAATGCGGATATGGCCGGACCGGCAAATTTTATTCTCATGATTTTGCTGGATTGGACGCTGATATTTATTCAATGGCTAAAGGCATGGGAAATGGTTTTCCTGTTGCGGGCATTTCCATTGCGCCACAGATTCAATCGAAACATTTTATGTTGGGCACCACATTTGGAGGTAACCATCTTGCCTGCGCTGCTGCGCTTGCAGTACTCGAAGTACTTGAAAAGGAAAATTTAATGGAAAATGCTAAAGCAATAGGTGATTATTTATTTGAAGAAATTGGGAAAATTTCTGAATTAAAAAATCTTCGGGGCAGAGGCTTAATGATTGGCTTCGACGTGCCACCACAATTAAAAGAGCTTAAAAAGAATCTTTTATCGAAGCATCATATTTTTACCGGGGAAGCCAAGCCGAATGTGATCAGGTTACTGCCTTCTCTAGCCCTAACAAAAAATGATGCCGACAAGTTTTTAAATTCTTTACGAAGCGAAATTCATGAACTTTCAAATAAATATAAAGAAGCCAGCGTGTCTTAGTTCGGTCTGTTAATAATTATATCTTTACCGCTTAATTAAAGAAACAATTTGAAGAATTTTCTTTCAGTAAAAGATGCCGGAAATGTTGATTCCCTTATCAAATCAGCAGTAGACTTCCGGAAAGAACCACTTTCAAAAAAAGACCTCGGCAACGGAAAGCGTTTAGGGCTAATCTTTTTAAATCCCAGTATGCGCACGCGTTTAAGCACGCAGCTTGCGGCCCAAAACCTGGGGATGGAGGCAATAGTTTTCAATGCTTCCCAGGACGGTTGGTCACTTGAATTTGAAGAAGGAGCAATAATGAATGGAACCAGCGTGGAGCACCTTAAAGATGCTGCGCCTATCCTTGGCCGTTACTTTGATATTCTTGGCGTCCGTACTTTTCCATCTTTAAAAAACAGGGAAGAAGACTACGCTGAGTTCATAATGAACCAGTTTGTAAAATATTCAGGAATTCCGATAGTGAGCCTGGAAAGTGCAACCGTACATCCGTTACAAAGCCTCACGGATATAATTACTATAACAGATCATTTGCCGCTAAAAAATAAAGCACGTCCTAAAGTGGTTTTAACCTGGGCTCCACATGTAAAGCCTTTACCACAGTGCGTTGCGAATAGTTCCTGCGAGTGGATCAACGCGTGGGGCGAATGTGATTTTACAATAACCCATCCGGAAGGATATGAATTGGATAAGCGCTTTACAAACGGCGCGACTATTACTAACGATCAGGCACAAGCGCTATCAGACGCGGATTTTGTATATGTAAAAAACTGGAGCAGCTATAATGACTACGGAAAAATTACCGGCAATCAAAATAACTGGATGCTTACCAATGAAAAGCTTGTACCAACTAATGATGCGAAAATAATGCATTGCCTTCCCGTGAGGAGAAATATTGAGTTGAGTGATGAAGTGCTGGATAGCACAAATAGTATAGTAACGGAACAAGCTGCTAATCGTGTGTGGGCAGCACAAGCTGTATTGGCGGAAATTTTAAATGAAATGCAATGACTACTGCCAATTCATCAGGCAATAATTCCGAAGGGGATGAAAAAAAGGAAATACTTTACATCATAAAAATAGGTGGTAACGTTATTGATGAAGAGAAAAGCCTTCATCCATTTCTCAAAGTCTTTTCAGCAATTAAAGCAAAAAAAATTCTCGTACATGGCGGCGGAAAAATTGCAACGGCAATCGGGGATCAATTGGGCATTCAATCCAAATATATTGATGGAAGAAGGATTACCGATGATGAAACTATTGATCTTGTCACGATGGTTTACGGCGGGCTCGTTAATAAAAAAATAGTTGCTTATTTACAATCAGTGCATTGCAACGCTATTGGCCTTTCGGGCGCTGATGCAAATGTGTTACCCGCAAAAAAACGACCAGTTAAGAGTATTGATTACGGATGGGTTGGCGATGTAATTGCCGGCGATATCGACACATTTGCCTGGAAATTATTTTTGGAAAATACCCTCGTTCCGGTTCTTGCGCCACTCACACATAATGGTGAAGGAAAAATTCTTAATACAAATGCTGATACAATGGCTTCAGTATTAGCGGCAAGTTTATCGAATTTGTACTGTGTAAAACTTATCTATTGTTTTGAGAAGAATGGTGTTTTATCAGATGTGAGCAATGATAAAAGTGTTATTGATAAATTAGATGCGAAAACATTTGCAGCGCTAAAAGATGAGAAACAATTATTTGCCGGCATTTTACCAAAAATAGATAATGCGTTTGATGCGTTGAATAATGGCGCAGATTGCGTTTTGATTGGCAATTCAATTTACCTGAAACAATTAGTAAAAGAAGAAAGCGGAACCAAAATAGTTTTATGAAATCAACAATAAATAGCGATGTGACGGCCGATGAGTTGTTTGAAGACGCGCTGAAATTATTGAAAGATTTAATTGCAATTCCATCCTTCAGTAAAGAAGAGGACGGCACAGCGAATCGCATAGAAAACTTTTTGAATAAAAAAGAAATTAAGGCAAACCGCTTTCTAAATAACGTGTGGGCAGTGAATAAATTTTTTGATGAAAATAAAATCACGGTTCTTTTAAATTCTCATCATGATACGGTAAAGCCTAATGCAGGCTACACAAATGATCCTTTTAACGCGATTGAATCAGATTCAAAATTATTTGGCCTCGGGAGCAACGATGCCGGCGGACCGTTAGTTTCGTTAATTGCAACCTTTGTACATTTTTACGATGATGAGTCGCTACCTTTTAATTTATTATTAGCAGCTACTTCAGAAGAAGAAATATCCGGTCATAATGGAATTGAGATTTTGCTTCCGCTGCTACCAAAAATTGATTGTGGAATTGTGGGTGAGCCAACGTTAATGCAAATGGCCATCGCAGAAAAAGGCTTATTAGTGCTTGATTGCAATGCGAAAGGTGTTGCCGGTCATGCGGCCAGGAACGAAGGCGTAAATGCCATTTATAAAGCCATGAAAGATATCGCATGGCTCAGCACAGTTCAATTTTCGAAAGTTTCTTCCTTTCTTGGGCCGGTCCATGTTTCTGTAACTTCTATTAACACACAAAATAGAGCCCACAATATTGTACCTTCCGAATGTAGTTTTGTAGTAGATATAAGAGTAAATGAATTGTACACATTTGAAGAAATAATTTCAGGAATTAAAGACAATGTGAGCTGCGAAGTATTGCCAAGAAGTACACGACTTAAACCATCTTTTATTGAAGAAAATCATCCATTGGTAAAAGCTGGTAGCATGCTTGGGCTTAGCTCTTATGGCTCACCAACTTGTTCGGACAGAGCTTTAATGGATTTCCCATCAGTGAAAATTGGTCCCGGAGATTCAGCGAGAAGCCACAGTGCAAATGAGTTTATTTTCATTGATGAAATAAAAGAAGGCATTCAAAAATACATTCAGCTTTTACAAAATTTTTCTTCATTAATAAATAATCAGAAACCCTAAATTAAGGAATGAAACTTTGGCAAAAAAATATTACTTCAGCAAAAGAAGTTGAAGCTTTTACTGTTGGTAAAGACAGGGAACTGGACATGTACCTTGCGCCTTTTGATGTGTTGGGCTCGCTCGCTCATATACAAATGTTGGAGAGAATCAATTTGCTTACTGCTGAGGAATTAAAAATATTACAACAAGGCCTTAAAGATATTTATGAAGATATTCAAAAAGGAAATTTCAGGCTTGATGATGACGTAGAAGATGTGCATTCGCAGGTCGAAATTATCTTAACCAAAAACTTTGGCGATACAGGAAAAAAAATTCATAGCGCCCGTTCACGCAACGACCAGGTTTTGGTTGATTTAAAATTATATCTCCGCCACGAAATTGAAGACCTCGTAAATGAAACGAAAGAATTTTTCAATTTATTAATTCAGCAGAGCGAAAAATTCAAGCAACATCTTATGCCCGGCTACACGCACTTGCAGTTGGCCATGCCTTCTTCATTTGGGCTTTGGTTTGGTGCCTATGCTGAAAGTCTTGCCGATGATATGATCACACTTCATGCGGCGTGGGAAATTGTAAATAAAAATCCATTAGGATCAGCCGCAGGCTTCGGTTCTTCTTTTCCTATAAACAGGAAACTTACCACGCAACTTCTGGGTTTTGAAGATTTAAATTACAATGTAGTTTATGCCCAAATGAGTCGCGGAAAAACAGAGCGTATTGTTGCAGAAGCGCTTGCTAACATTGCGGCTACAATTTCAAGACTAAGTATGGATGCTTGCCTCTATCTAAATCAAAACTTTGGATTTATTTCTTTCCCGGACGAGCTAACTACCGGCAGCAGCATCATGCCTCATAAAAAAAACCCTGATGTTTTCGAGTTGATTCGCGCCCATTGTAACAGGATCCAGGCACTGCCAAATGAAATTATGTTGATGGCGGCGAACCTTCCGTCCGGCTATCACCGCGATTTTCAATTATTGAAAGAGCACCTGATTCCGGCTTTTGAAAATATGCACAATTGTATTTCTATGGCCATAATGATGTTCAAAAATATTGAAGTAAAAAAAGACATTTTGCAGGATGAAAAATATAAATACCTGTTTAGCGTGGAAGAAATGAATAAGCTTGTTTTAGCGGGTGTTCCACTAAGGGATGCTTATAAAAAAATTGGGGTAGATATTGAGAATAACCAGTTCACTTATGATCTTCAAGTAAATCACACCCACGAAGGTTCTATCGGCAACCTTCAAAATGCCGCCATTGCGCAAATGATGGACAAAGTCATTTCGCGCTTCAATTTTAATAAGGTGAATGATGCGTTACAAAAATTATTGGAGTAAATTGCCACCCGTGAGATTTTGAGCGGGAGAATAGCGGCAAATTTAGAAAACGAACTGCCAGGAACTAATTGAATGAAAAAAATATGTCTGAAATAAAAAAGAAGCGAATTGCGATTTTTGGCTCTACCGGCTCAATTGGTACGCAAACGCTTGAGGTAATTAGTGCCAATCCGGATTTGTTTGAAGTGGAAATATTAACGGCACAAACGAATGATGCACTTTTAATTGAACAGGCTTTAAAGTATCAGCCAAATGCTGTGGTGATAGGGGATGAGAATAAATATGAGACGGTAAAATCTGCCCTTAGCTCAAAAAACATTAAAGTTTTTACAGGACCAACCGCACTGGAGGAAGTAGCAGATTTTGACACCTACGATATGATGCTGGCCTGCATTGTGGGCTTTGCCGGGTTAACGCCTACATTAAAAGCAATTGAAAAAGGGAAAGCAATTGCCCTGGCTAACAAAGAAACGTTGGTGGTGGCTGGCGATATTGTAATGCAACTGGCTTTGGAAAACAGGGTGCCAATTATTCCGGTTGATAGTGAGCATTCGGCCATATTTCAATGTCTTGTTGGGGAAACACGTAATAAAATTGAGAAGATAATTTTAACGGCAAGTGGTGGACCTTTTCTCGGCAAGAAACCGAATTTTTTGGTTAATGTAAAAAGGCACCACGCGCTTCAGCATCCAAACTGGAACATGGGCGCGAAAATTACCGTGGACTCTGCAACCCTTATGAATAAAGGGCTTGAGATGATCGAAGCCAAATGGTTGTTCAATCTTGCGCCGGAGCAAATACAGGTAATTATTCATCCGCAAAGTATTGTTCACAGCATGGTGCAGTTTGAGGATGGGAGTATAAAGGCGCAAATGGGTTTGCCGGATATGAAGTTGCCGATTCAATATGCGCTTACATTTCCCCATCGCGTTGCTAACAATAACCCGAGGACTGATTTTAAAAAAATCAGCAATTTGAGCTTTGAGGATCCTGATATAAAAACTTTTAGAAATTTAGTGCTGGCAAAAGCCGCATTGGAAAAAGGCGGAAATCTGCCTTGCGTTCTTAATGCTGCCAATGAAATTGCCGTTTGGGCATTCTTAAATAACCGTATTGGATTCTTAGATATTACCGCCGTAGTAGAAAAAACAATGGCGAAAATAGATTATATAGAAAAGCCAAATCTCACGGATTATTTTGAAACCGATGGTGAGGCGCGTAATTTCGCGGCTTCTTTATTAAATCTATAGCATTTTTTGCATGAGTTAACATCCCAAATTCAATTTATATCGAATATAATTTCATTAAATAAATATGACATTTTTAGTTATTAACTGGCCGCAGGTTGGCTTACAGGCCGGGTATCTCATCTTTTCTTTATCGATTCTTGTTATCCTTCACGAATTCGGGCATTACATTACGGCAAAATGGTTTAAGTGCCGCGTTGATAAATTCTATTTATTTTTTGATCCCTGGTTTTCACTAGTTAAGAAAAAAATAGGAGAGACTGAATATGGTATAGGATGGCTGCCACTAGGTGGTTATGTAAAAATTGCAGGAATGGTGGATGAAAGCATGGATAAGGAGCAAATGAAATTACCTCCCCAGCCATGGGAATTCAGAAGTAAACCAGCCTGGCAACGATTAATTATTATGTTGGGGGGCGTAACAATGAATGTGTTGTTTGCCTTTTTTCTTTACGCAATGATCCTTTACAAATGGGGCGATACGAAGTTGCCTATGGCAAACGCTAAAGACGGGATTTGGATTACTGATAGTATTATGCACGATATTGGCTTGCAGAACGGCGATAAAATATTGGCCGTAAACGGTGAAACCGTAAATTATTTCGATGATCTTCCGGCAAAAATAATTCTTGGAAAACAGCTAACAATTTCCAGGGATGGGAAAGAACAAACTATTACGCTACCTCAAAATATGATTGAGCGACTAGTGGAGAAGAAAGGCAAACGTAAGTCGTTGTTGATGCCCCGGATGCCAATTGTGGTTGGTTTACTTGCAGACACACTTTCTTCCAATGCTAAAAATTCAGGGTTGAGAATATTTGACAGGATTATTGCAGTTGATTCTATACCCGTTCCGTTTTATGACCAAATGGGGCCTTTGCTTGCGCAAAAAAAAGGAGATAGTGTTAACCTTACGGTGATGCGGAATCAGCAGCTCAGGCAGGTGAGAACCTTAATTGACACTGGAGGAAAAATTGGTTTTTATGAAATGAATTCAGAACAGGCAGACAGTCTTGGAATTCTAAAACAGGAAAGTAAAAAGTTTAGTTTTTTAGCATCTTTTCCTGCGGGAGTAAAAAAGACAGGCGAGCAACTCGACTTTTATATTCAACAATTCAAATTGATATTAAACCCGCAAACAGGCGCGTATAAAGGTCTTGGTGGTTTTAAAACCATGGCTTCTATCTTTCCAAATACCGGGTGGGATTGGGAAGCCTTTTGGAAGATAACGGCATTCTTCTCCATAATTCTTGCTTTCATGAATCTGCTGCCAATTCCTGCTTTGGATGGCGGTCATGTTTTATTCACTTTAATTGAAATGGTAACCGGCAGAAAACCAAGCGATAAGTTTTTGGAATATGCGCAGATTGCTGGCATGGTTTTACTTTTTGCTTTGATGCTTTTCGCTAATGGTAATGATTGGTTTGGCTGGGGAAAAGGACACTAAGCAATTATTCACAACTCTATTCCTATCTTTTTCATTAAAATAGAAGCATTCAAACTTGTGCAAACGCCCGGCTTTAATTTATAATCAAAAAATAATTCATCGTTGCTTACCTGCACGTCAAAGTGGTAATTAATAATGCTCTCAGGAAATTCTTCTTTTAATTTTGCAAGATCAAGATCGTGTGTGGCAATAATCGCTGCCGCATGATGTTTGATCAGTTGCTTTACCAGTGCAACAGAACCGGTATGGCGGTCGAGGGAATTGGTACCTCTCAAAATTTCATCCAATAAAATAAAAACCTTTTCGCCTGCATTTACCTTTTCAATTATCGTTTTTAATTTTTTTAATTCAGCATAAAATGTTGAGGTACTTTCTGCAAGATTATCATTAATCCGCATGCTGCTGATAATGTGCACATGCGAAACTTTAAAGTACGCGGCGCAAACGGAAGCTCCCGCCATTGCAAGAACTACGTTTACGCCAATGCTCCGCAGATAAGTACTTTTACCGGCCATATTAGATCCCGTAACCAGCATGAGTTCTCCATCATGATTGATTAGGATATCATTGGTAACGCATTTTGATTTTGATAATAATGGATGGCCAATTTCCTTTCCATCTATAAAAAAATAGCCGGGAATTATTTCAGGAAACGCCCAACCTGGCTCATTGAAATGGAGCATCGCAAAACTTGATATCGCTTCCATGTGACCGAGCGTATCAAACCATTTTTGTATATTTTTTTGTTGATTAAATTTCCATTTTTCAAGATCCAAAACTTGTTGCAAATTCCAAAGCAATAATATATTTAAGGGAAAAGAGATGACAAGATTGTACCTTAAATCAAGTTGGTCCAATAGCTTTTTGAGCCTGTTGATATCGCCAGATACATTTTTGTTTTCATGAAAAAAAGCGTCATGCAATTCTTTAAGCAATGGACTTTCAAATTGTGCATTTTCAATGTGCTCAATACTGCGTGATAAAATTTGAATCTCTTCAGCAATTTTTGATAACGTTTCGTGTATGGGCGCAACATATTTATTTATTTGGTAAGCCAGGGCAGCAAATACTAACAATGAAAAGTAAAATAAACCTGAACCAACTTCATCAAAAATATAGAGCGCAACTACCGTTAGTATTATTATAGGAAGAAGGAAGCGCAACCATTTCCAGGGTTTAAATCCTGAAAAAACTGGCGGCTCGGAAATCCAGTTTAGCAAGCGGTTTTGTGTAGAAAAGGTAATTTGTTTTTCCTTTCCCTTTGCCTGCAAGTCCTGCATCCAGGGCACTTTTTTTGATAATTCTTTTACTGCGGCCTGTCTTTCTTCAATGATCTTAAGCACTGCCGGAAATTGTAAATACATCGCTAATTGCCTGCTTCCCATTTCAGACGTAGTGCGGTTTATAAATTGAAATAAAGAAGCTTTGCCAAATATGTCCAGGTCGTTCGCGTATAAGTGATCTGCGGGAATATGATTGCTACCATCGGGAAAATCTCCATAGTTCCCGTCGAGAAATTTCAGTTCATCATTATTTATTTTGATTAGGAACTTGAGGTGATTTATGGCGGCTTTATTTCTCAAATCAGCGTATAACAATCTAAAAAAAATTATGAGTAATAAAACACTTACTGCGATTACATATGTAATCCCCAGTGACCACAATAAATAAAACACTACGAAGATTGCAGCAATAGATCCAAAGCGCAACCATCCAAAAACTGACTTTTTTTGTTCCAGTTTTTTTTGTTGCTCCTTCAGTTCCTGAAGTCTTTCTGTATAATAAATCTTCGGGTCCATTTGTTTTTACTTATTAAAAGTTGGTAAAAGTAATGGAAGTGAAACGTATTTGTATGGTAACCCAACCTCGCAGCGTGATAACGACGGCTAATTATTCTAAAGTGAAGACTCAGTCATTGTATTGCCGTTATTTCACGCGATGCGAACTCTTTGATTTGAAATAAATAATTGAGGAGCTAAAGATTTTTTTTCCGAAAAAATTGGGTTACATGCGGTGGAATAAAATCCGGCGGGGTAGCAAAAATTTACTAAAAAGTGGCGCTGATTTTATTACGTAGGAAATTGTAAATGTCCGCGTGAAATATTATGAAATCAATGAAGCGATTTTGTCTAAATTTGCAATGTTATTAAAATGACGGGGCTGACCGGTTTTGACAGCATAGTTCTTTGTATGTGTAAGCATGTAGTGCGTTGCGTAATTAGCACTTAAATCTGAATGCGAAAACTTTAAATGGCAATACTTCGTATGCCATGGCTGCTTAATTATTAATTAAGT
>JBBRSV010000107.1:0-16932 GCA_038245055.1 Chitinophagales bacterium
CGTTATTACCAATAAAAACCCACATAATCTTCCACCAATTATCGTTTACAAAAGAAACCAGGTACTTATTACACTGGAGTCGAAAGATTTTTCCTTTGTGGAAGGCGAACCGATAAACAAGCTGTATGAGATTTTAAACCAGGTGAAAGTAAAACCAAATCTCACCCAAAATGCAGCCATCAGCCTTTTTATTTGTGTTGATGATAACGATGAAAAAATTTTGGAGTTTGCCGCACTATGCGCGGATTTTTTTGATATGCAGTTAGAAAAAAACCTAACACTGCTTACCATCAGGCATTATAGCGGAGAATATTTAAAAAAATTAACTGAAGAAAAAATTATCGTTTTGGAACAAAAAACACTCGACACGATACAGGTGCTAATGAGAGAAAATTAGTCTATCACATAATCTCCTTTACGATCGATAAGTACGAGCGGCACTTCATGCGTTTCTTCAAATTTATCGTAGGCATCTTTTAATTGCAGGGCAAATTTTTGCAAAGTGGGATTATTTTTGGTAGTCATCCTTAAATATTCCATTGACTTTCTTTGGCTGTATTTTACCGGGAAGACATGCACCGGAATAAAATCTTCTCCGTTTGCTTTTGCATAACTGGCTATCATATAAATTTCTTCAATCTCACTGTCAGTGACAGGAATGCAGCCTATGGAAACACAACTGCCATGAATATAAATTGCGTTACCGGGGCGCAGGGAATCACTCAAAATTCTGTCTGACGCATTTGGATAATTTAAACCTAAAGAAAGGTGGTAATTGCTATGCGGATTAAATTCATTTATGTAATAAAAACCTTCCGGAACCTGGAAATCTCCCTGTAATCTTTTTGGACCCATTGTTCCGCTTTGCATACAAACTTTATAAGTTTTGAAAAGCTTGTATTTCTCCCTGAATGAATTTTTCACCCAAACTTCGAGCTGCGCATCATATTTAAAGCTCCTGATGTAGACATATTTGGCAGGCCATTGCAAACCCTTCGCTTCAAATTCTTTTTGTAGTGTATCTTCTTTACTATTGTAAATACCTGCAAGTTTAAAAGATAATTTTTCTTTTGCAACAACAGAATTTTGCGCCAGGATTGCGGCAGGTAAAAGAATGGACAACAATGCGATCATCAAAAAAACACCGCGAAATTTATAATTCATTTTCTGTTTGTAATTACAGTTATAACGTAAAAATAAAATTTTTATTGAAAGAACGCTGTTGAGAAAATTTGTTTAACTATTTATTATTTGTTCAAGATTTAATAAACCCAAATAATTTTACAATCATAAATTTCCTCTTGCATCCTGTTCCCGCTCGATAGCCTCGAAGAGTGCTTTAAAATTTCCTTTACCAAAACTTTGAGCGCCTTTGCGTTGAATGATTTCAAAAAATAAAGTCGGACGGTCTTCTACAGGTTTGCTAAAGATTTGCAGAAGATAACCCTCCTCATCTTTATCAATAAGAATTCCTAATTGGCGCAACGGGGCAAGGTCTTCATCAATGTGCCCAACGCGGTCCAGAATTGTGGAATAATAACTACCGGGAATTTTTAAAAATTCGACGCCGCGCTCCTGCAGTTTTGTTACGGTTTCAATAATATTATTGGTAGCAAGCGCAATATGCTGGCAGCCTTCGCCATTGTAAAATTCCAGGTATTCTTCTACCTGGCTTTTCCTCTTCCCTTCTGCGGGCTCATTTATCGGAAATTTCACGTAGCCGTTACCGTTGCTCATCACTTTACTCATGAGTGCAGAATATTCTGTAGAAATATCTTTATCATCAAAGCTGAGAATATTTTTAAAACCCATTACCTCTTCGTAAAAATTTACCCATTTATTCATTTGGTTCCAGCCAACATTTCCTACACAGTGATCCACATATAATAAACCAGTTTCAGCTGGATTGTAATTACTTTCCCATTTACGAAAACCCGGTATAAAAATGCCCTTGTAATTTTTTCTCTCAATAAATAAATGGACGGTTTCTCCATAAGTGTGAATGCCACTCATAATCACTTCACCGTCTTCATCATTTAATGTAACCGGCTCAAGATAGCTTTGCCCTCCGCGCTTTGTGGTTTCTTGCCAGGCGCTTGTTGCATCTTCTACCTTTAATGCAATAAACTTAACGCCATCACCATGTTTATAAATATGCTCACTTATTTCGTTGTCCCTTTTTAAGGGTGTTGTCAGCAAAAAAGTTAATTTGTTTTGCCGGATGGCATAACTCACCCTATCCTTAACACCTGTTTCGGGGCCAGCATAAGCCAGCGATTGAAAACCAAAAGCCGTTTTATAAAAATGCGCTGCCTGTTTTGCATTGCCCACATAAAATTCCACATAATCCGTTCCAAACAAAGGCAGAAAATCTATGTGTTGATTACCTTTAACAGCGGTTTTTGCTGATGACATTTCCATAACAATAGTATTTGCGTAAAGGTAAAAAATTAAAGCGGGAGCAACCTCTTCGTATTGTTATATTATACAAGGCATTCGAATTTTATTTTTCATAATAACGGAACATTTATCTTGCTAAAAAAAGTCAATGAAAAAAATCGGCATTTTAGGAGGCGGGCAACTGGGAAGAATGTTATTACAAGCGGCGTTAAATTACCCGGTTGAAACTTACGTAATGGAGCATGATGCGGAATGTCCGGCTTCACATTTTTGCCACCAATTCATTAAAGGCGATATTACCAACTATGACGATGTTTATAATTTCGGGAAACTTCTTGATGCTATTACTATTGAAATTGAATCAGTAAATGTTGAAGCCTTAACAAAGTTGGAAGAAGAAGGTTTAAAGGTTTACCCAAGCCCGTCCGCGCTTGCTATTATTAAAAACAAAATTTTACAGAAGCAATTTTACCAAACAATAAATGTTCCTTCGGCAACTTTTGTTGTTACTCAAACTAAAGATGAAATTTCAAATCACAGGCATCTTTTACCGGGCGTTCATAAGATTGCAATGGGCGGTTATGATGGCCGGGGAGTTACTATTATAAAAGATGAAAAACAAATTCAGAATGGGTTTGACGCTCCGGCAGTTTTAGAAAAACTGGTAAATATTAAAAAAGAAATTGCAACGATTGTCGCTATAAATGAGGCTGGCCAAACTGCTTTATATCCAACAGTTGAAATGATATTTAATAAAGACTTAAACCTACTTCAGTACCAGCTAAGTCCCGCTGCTATTGACGAGAAGGTTTTATGGAAAGCAGAAGCAATTGCTTTAACGGTTGTAAAAAATCTTAAAAGTGCAGGAATTTTTGCCGTAGAAATGTTTGTGGATACTCTTAATAATGTCTGGGTAAATGAAACGGCCCCAAGAGTGCACAACAGCGGACATCACACGATTGAGGCCAATTACAGTTCGCAATTTGACATGCTTTGGAGAATCCTTTTGGACTATCCACTGGGAAATATAAAGGCGATTATGCCTTCAGCCATGGTAAATCTTATTGGCGCTGAAGGTTATACGGGTACCGTAAAATATGAAGGCTTAGAAGATGTTCTTAAAATTGAAAATGCTTTTGTGCATTTGTATGGTAAAAAAGAAACAAGGCCAGGCCGCAAAATGGGCCACGTAACCATTATAAGTAATAGCATGCAAGACCTTACTTACAAGGCAAATATTATCAACAGGACGTTGCAATCAAAGGCATAAATTTTTGAAATTAAAATTTAATTTGATTAATTAATCGTTTCAACTCTATCTCAGAGGATTTAGCAGCATAACTCAAATTAATAAAAGTATAAGCAGCATTTTGAAAACTTTGTTGCGCCTGGATGAGTTCTATAATGGTGGCCGCATGCAATTGAAAACGCTGTAGCTCCAGGTCTATCAATCTTTGAGCAAGGTTAACATTTACTTTTTGCGAATCCAACTGTTGAATAGAAGAGAGATACGCCTGGTAAGTTTGAACAGCATGCGCGGCATAATTTCTTGTGACGATGTCTTTTTGCAGCGTGGCATTCTGCACATTTATTTCTGCAACCTTTTGTTGCCGTTTATAAATTGAACCGTTGTAAATAGGAATTGCCAGCGTTACACTTGCGAAGGCGCCATTATTTTGATTCAACAATACGTTTCCTGCTGAGGTTTGCGACCTGTTATAATTATAACCCGCATTGCCACCAATTGATGGATACCGCTGAGCTTTCGTTTCCTTTACAATAAACTCGTTAATTTTTATTTGATTTTCTGCCGCAAGAATATCAGCGTTACGGTTTAGATTATTAAGCACGTCTCCTAATACCAAATTTGGATCAACAATGATGGTATCTGCAACCGTAATTAAGGAGTCGGGCCTTAAATTTAATAACAATAATAACCCTGTTTTTGCCTGGTCAATCACCAATTGCTGTGCTTGCTTTTGTTGTATAAAAGTGTTCAGGTTTATTTGAGATTGAAATAAATCTGCATTATTGGCCATTCCCACACTTTGCTGAACTTTTACAATATCTAACTGTTTTTGGGCCACTTCAATAGACTTGTCCAACAATTTGGTATATGCCTGCTGGCGAACAATATCAAAATAACTCATCATAACTGACGACATGGTATTTTGAACCCTTGAATTAAGGTATTGCTCGCTTTGGAGCTGTAGTTGTTCTAAACGATGCTTCGTTGCTATAACCCTGGAACCGTTGTACAGCAACATTCCCGCAGATACACTTGATGTGTATGTATTACCTAAGGCGCCATTTCGTTTTATTATTGTTCCTGAATTTAACTGCTGGTGTACATTGGTCTTTTGCTCATTATCGGCTGCCTGGGCCGATACCACCGGCAAGCCCCCCGCAACGCCGATGTAATTATTTATTCTCCCTATTTCAACATTATTCTTTAGTAATTGTAAGTCAAGGCTTTTTTGCAAAGCGATATTTATTGCATCCTGCAATGAAAGTGACTGGCAAAAAGAAGTGTTGCCGACAGTAATAGTAAAAAGTATGAGTAATATTTTTTTCATTAAGCATGTTTATCTGCAACTTCAGCATATTCTCCTGCGAATTCTTTATCTTTTTCTTCAGTGGTTTTATGTGTTCCGGAGATGTAAGTGTACACTGCAGGTATTACAAATAAAGTAAAAATCAGGGCAAATAAAATACCACAAACTACCACAATGCCAAGCGGAACGCGGCTGGCAGAAGAAGCGCCCAGCCCCAGCGCGATTGGCAATGCACCAAGAGAAGTTGCAAGGCTTGTCATTAGAATAGGGCGAAGCCGGTGCGTAGCGGCATTTACAACAGACTCGACCTTTTTCATTCCCTGTGCTCTTCGTTGATTGGCAAATTCTACGATCAATATTCCATTTTTAGTTACCAGGCCAATCAACATGATCATTCCTATTTCGCTAAAAATATTTAATGTTTGGCCGAAAACCCATAAGCTCAAAAGCGCACCAGCAAGCGCAAGTGGTACAGTTAACATTATGGTGAAGGGATCTAAAAAGCTTTCAAATTGGGCTGAAAGAATGAGGTAAATTAATATTAATGCCAACACAAAAGCAAACATGATATTGGAAGAACTTTCCGCAAAATCCCTTGAAGGCCCCGTCAAGGCTGTTTGGTAAGATTGGTCTAATAACCGGTTAGAAATAGCCTGCATGGCTTTAATACCATCACCAATTGTGTACCCTTCAGCCAATGAAGCAGAAATAGTTGCAGCCTTGTACCGGTTGAAATGATATAACGTTGCCGGGTTCGAACTTTCTTTAGTGTGTACAATGGCGGATAAAGGAATATTTTGGCCGGTATTATTGCGAACATAAAGCTTTGAAATATCAGAAGGTGTGTTTCGGTCATTTCTTTCTACTTGTGCTATCACCGAATATTGAAAACCATTCTGAATAAAATATGCAAGCCTTCCACCGCTAAATGCAGCCTGGATGGCGGATAAAACATCCTGGGATGATAAACCAAGATCTTTGATCTTCATCCTGTCAATAGTTAATTGTAATTCAGGCGTATTAAATTTTAGGTTTACATCCACATTGGAAAAAGTCTTGTCTTTTTTTGCCTCCTCTAAAAATTTCGGAAGTATTGTTCTTAATTTCTCCAGGTCTTGATTTTCAACTATAAATTGCACAGGCAATCCTCCCCTGTTTCCGCCGACGGAAATAGTTTGATCCTGGGTTGCAAAAATCCTGGCTTCGTTAAATTTTTTTAATTTCCTTTGGAGGTCATTAGCAATTTGGTCCTGCGCCCTGGTTCGTTCATTTGGTGGCACTAACCCAATTCTTGGCTGGGCCGTATTATTTCCACTACCAGCGGGAGTGCGGGCGAAAACGAAATCCCGTTCCGGAACAGAATCATATAAAAAATTCGCAATATTATCCGTGATCTTACTCATGGCATTAAAGCTCGTTCCTTCAGGAGCAGATACGGTAAAACGCACGCTGCTGCGATCTTCCAGCGGTGCCAATTCGCTTTTTAATGTATTGAAAAATAATACGATCAGTCCAGCGCAGACGCCGATGATAACCCATGCCATCCATCTCACGCGCATAAAAGCTTGCAGCATCCTGCGATAACCATTTTCCATGCCTTGAAAAAATGGCTCCGTCTTAGTATAAAACCAGCCATGTCCGGTTTTTTTGCGATGGAGATAAACGTTTAATACCGGTGTAATCGTGAGCGATACCAGCGCTGAAACCAGCACTGCCGCTGCCAATGTAACCCCAAACTCCCTAAACAATCTACCAATGAACCCTTCCAGGAAGATCACAGGAAGAAATACAATGGCTAGTGTTATTGAAGTAGATATCACGGCGAAAAATATTTCTTTACTTCCTTCTAATGCTGCCCGTTTTATCGGCAAACCTCCTTCCAGTTTTTTGAAAATATTTTCTGTTACCACAATTCCATCATCCACAACCAGCCCTGTTGCCAATACTATCGCGAGCAAGGTTAAGATGTTGATAGTAAACCCCGCGAGATACATTATAAAAAATGTGGCGACGAGGGAAATGGGTATATCTATTAAAGGACGTAACGCGATCAACCAGTCGCGAAAAAAGAGAAAGATTACGATAACCACCAACAAGAAAGAAATTCCAATAGTTTCCTCCACCTCAGCAAGCGATTGCCGGATATAAGTGGTATTATCTATCAGAACTTTCAGTTGAATATCAGATTTTGAATCCTTTTCAATCTGCGCGATCCTTTTATAAAATTCGTTCGCTATTTGAATATTGTTAGCGCCTGGCTGCGGAATAATAGCAAGACCGACCGCATTAACGCCATTATATTTCCAGCTTTGCTCTAAGTCTTCAGGCCCTAATTCTATGCGGGAAACATCACCAAGCCTTACAATTCCGGTACTATCTTCTTTAATGATCAGGTCGCGAAATTGCTTTTCATTCGTGAGTCTTCCGAGAACACGAATGGTAAGGTCTGTATTATTTCCATAAATTTTACCAGGCGGTAATTCTACATTTTCATTTTTAAGTGAAGTGCTCACATCGTTATAAGCAACATGATAAGCATTCATCTTATCCGGATCAAGCCAAATTCGCATGGCGTAACGCTTTTGGCCGAAAATATTAATGGCGCTTACCTGGTTGATCGTTTGTAATTGCTGCTGCAAAACATTTTCCGCATAGTCACTTAATTCCAGCAAATTTTTCGTGCGGCTTTGCACGGCAAGAATTAAAATCCAGTCGCTGTTTGCATCCGATTTGGTAACTACCGGTGGTGCATCAATATCTTGTGGAAGGCTTCTTGCCGCCTGCCCTACTTTATCACGCACATCACTGGCGGCCGCTTCAAGGTCTACGCCAAGGTTAAATTCAATAGTGATGTTACTATTTCCTAAAGAACTTGAAGAAGTAATGGTTCGGATTCCCGGAATGCCATTAATTTGCTTCTCAATGGGTTCAGTTACCTGGTTTTCAATAATATCTGCATTGGCGCCGGTATAAGAGGTTCTTACGGAAATAATTGGCGGATCAATTGCGGGATAATCCCTGACGGCTAAAAAAGTAAGGCCGATGATGCCAAACAAAATAATTGCAAGATTCATCACCGTAGCAAAAACGGGCCTTCTTAAAGAAAATTCGGAAATATTCATATTATATACCGGCCAATTTCAAAAGGAAAAAATTTCTTTTTTCTTGCTGAATTATTGTTGACTTTTTGATCAATTTAAAATAAAATAAATTTTTAATTTATTGTTGCTTATCCATCTCGGCTAAAGATTTTACACTTCTAACCTCCACCTTGGCATCAGGCCGCGCAAACAATACGCCAGTTACAACAACAGTATCGCCCACATTTACACTACTTGTTATTTCCACGTTATTGGCAGAGCGAACACCGGTTTTTACATTTACGAAAGTCGATTTTCCGTTTTTTATCAGCACCAATTGATTATTAACATCATTGGCGATAATCGCATTGGTTGGTACCATCACGGCCATTTTTCCTGAACCGTGTGAACCTATATATACTTTTACAAAACTCCCCGGATTAGAATTATTTCCAGGTAAAATTGCCCTTACCGATAAATTGCGCGTTTGGCTATTCACTTGCGGTTCTATGGCGATTATTTTCGCACTTTCCTTTGTATCTTTTGTTGCATCAACTTCTACATCTACAAGTGCGCCTACTTTAATAAGATTGCCATATTCTTCCGGAATTGTAAAATCAACTTTCAATTTTCCTAATTGCTGCAAGGTTACGAGTACCGTTGATGGAGTTACATAGGCGCCAGGACTGACTTGTCTTAAACCCAAAGTTCCATCAAAAGGCGCCCGAATAATCGTCTTATCGATTAGCGTTTGTGTATACTGCATATCAGCCTTTGTACTATTTGCAGTGTTAAGCGCTGCATCATAATCGCTTTGGTTAATGCCGCTAATGGATAATAATTTGGTCAGGCGCTCCACAGTTGTTTGTTGAAGAGCGAGTTGCACTTTACTTTTTTGATATTGGGCCTGCAGATCTGCACTATTAACTTTAGCAAGCACAGTTCCTTTGGTTACATATTTTCCTTCGGGAATATTCAGGTAAGTTAAGCGGCCACTCACTTCCGGGTGCAGGTCCACATTTTCACTGGAAATTACCGTTCCGTTTGCTTCAATAGTATTATCTATTTTCTGCGGAGATGCAATGATCACGTCCACGATAACAGGACCATCATTTTTTGCCTTCGGTGGCGGAGATTTACTCCTACAAGAAGCAAATAAAAAAATGGAAAATATAATAAATGTAAAACGGGGAAATCGACTACTACACAGCCACATGAATGATTTTTTGAAAATATAACCAAATATAGAAATATCCATTTATAGAAAGATAACTTAACATCTGTTTGCCTAAAAAGTTCCTGTTTGACGATAAAAACCTGATAATCCTGCGCTTGGGTTAAAAAAAGTTTAGAGAAAAAAAGTGTTTCTTTGTTTTAAAATGTAAAACGAATGATTTTGGCAGGAATTATAATGGGCAGCGACAGCGATTTAAAGGTTATGGAAGCCGCCGCAGAAATTTTAAAACATTTTGGAATTGAGTTTGAAATTACCATAGTTTCCGCGCACCGCACACCAATGCGCATGGTTGATTATGCAACTTCCGCGCGCGCAAAAGGATTAAAAGTAATTATCGCTGGCGCAGGAGGTGCAGCGCATTTGCCGGGTATGATTGCTTCACTCACAACTTTGCCGGTTATTGGCGTTCCTATTAAATCATCCAACTCTTTAGATGGATGGGATTCCATTCTTTCGATATTGCAAATGCCAAACGGAGTTCCGGTAGCAACTGTCGCATTAAATGCCGCCAAAAATGCCGGAATACTCGCTGCGGAAATGTTGGCTATCGCGGATGATTCGCTAACTGAAAAGCTTGTTCGTTTCAAAAATCAAATGAAAGAGGAAGTGGAAAAAAAGGCTGCTGACATGAAACGACAATTTTATTAGAAAAAATATTCGGGTAATCAAAATATTAAACCATCCGATTTTGCCCTTTCTCTTTTTTGCAGAGATATCTATAAATTTTTACTCAGCAATTTCTTCGATTACACAAAATTCCTGCTGAAGGGTTAAAGAATTATCGTAAAGAATTTTAATAAACTCATCGCCCATCTTTGAATAATACAACATAAAATTTTCCGTTCGTTCCTGAAGTCCCTCACCGGGAAATAATGCTGTAAGTATTTTTGATAACTGATTTTTTACGTCTGCAAATTTTCTCTTTTCTGCACGAAGCATTTTCTTTTCGAGGCCTGCTAATTTCTTATTACTGCTTGTTTCAAGAGCTTCCGCATGTTGTTCCAAAGTGATATCAATTGCTTCTACAATTTTTTTTATTGAAAAAAATGCCTGTTGAATTTGAAACTTTTCTTCATCGAGCGTTAAACGGTGATGTGTTTGCGCATTTACAATTTCGTTCAATAAATTTTCTTCCCCTTTAAATAAATCAACTGATGTCAATTTTAATTTCTCAATCAGTTGATGATATTTTTTGTCAATAAATAAAAAAGAATTTCTTAAAATCAGCATTGGAAAAGGAACCTTATAATATTCAAATAAATCTTTTAATTCCAGCCAATAAGCCAACTCTCCGCCACCACCGATAAAAGCGATATTTGGCAACGCCATCTCCTGGAACAAACCTCTCAAAATTACATTTGGGCTAAACCTTTCAGGATAATTTTTTAGTTCATCCAACAATTGTTGCTTTGAAAATTTTATGTCGGTGTCATGAACCACAAATTGGTCTTGCATTTGTACAATCCGGTTTCTGATATCGCCCTTTAAATAAAATAAATTAATCTCTCTTGGGTGAGCCTGCACTTTATATTTCCCGGATAATTTATCAGAAGTTTTGCTTACAATTTTAGAAGGCGTGTTTTCAAAAATGTCCTCTTCAAAAACCGCAATCATTTCCTTTTTTAGCGCGGCATTATCAGGTAAAAAAACCAGCACACCATAATTTTTAAATAAATGATGAACCAACAAAAAAGTCGCCTGCTCAATTGTAGTATTCTTTTGAAAACATTCTTTCAATAAATTAATTATTTCACTCCCGTGCTTTTCCACCAATAATCTTCCACTGATATCATCAATAAGCTTTAGTAAATTATCATCAACTTTCATTCGGCCAACGGCGCCTTTCTGCTTAGTTTGCCAAACATATTTTTTTCCATCAACCACTATATGGTTTAGCTCATCCAGATCTGCATCTTCACTACCCATAAAAAACACCGGCACAAAATTATATTCCGGCAATTGCTTTTTTAACTCCTCGGCAAGCTTTACTGTATGGAGTATTTTATAAATAAAATATAAATGCCCGGTAAAAATATTTGGTTGATGTGCCGTGCAAACAGTAAAAGTATTTTCATTTAAAAGTGCCTCAATATTGGATTGTATGTTTTCAGTTCCATCAAGGTTTTTATATTGAATGTGCAGTTGTTCAACTAATAATTTCCGGTTAGTTTGAATTTTTTTTCTTTGTGCAATGGCATCTTTTATGCCGTCGATATTTACAGTATGCTCATAAAAGTCTCTTAAGTTTTTTGATCCGTTCGCATAATCCAAAACGATTTTTGTAAAGTTTCCGGTTTCGGAATAAGGTATATAAGTAGCTTTAAATGCCTGGCTCATCTATAATATTTAATACTTTATGAAGCTTTTTTATTTTTGAAGGGCAAAGATAGAAGGAAAAAATTGAGGCACTTTTATAATGACAAGCAATTCTTCAATTTTAAAAAAAATTATACGATTAATTTTTTACGCTTAGAGTAATGAAAGCATAATTATAATTAAATAAAATTACTATAACTCCGAATTCTTAATTGGCCACAATAAATTTTTACTCATAAAGAAAAAAATTAATAGCTTTAATCTATTAGCGCATGCTATTTTTTTTTACTTCTAAAACGATTGTATTATGGCTTCTTCCAGGCGTGATTTTATAAAAAAAACAGCCCTTACTACGGCAAGTGTTTATTTAGGTACTTCTGCATTTAGCGCAAAAAGTTACCGAAGAATTATAGGTTCGAATGACCGCGTGAGAGTAGGCGTGGTGGGCTTTTCAGACAGGCACCGAAATTCGCATATGCCTGCGTTTCTTAATCATTATAAGGAATTAAATTTTGATATCGTTGCCCTTTCCGACATCTGGAATAAACGAAGAAATGAAGGAACTGCTTTGTGGAAAGAAAAAATGAACCACGATATTATCGGCTGCCGCAACAACGAAGAAATGTACAATAAAAAATTAGTTGATGCTGTATTTGTGAGTACTGCCGATTTTCAACACGCTATGCATGCGGTAGAGGCTGTGAATGCAGGTTGTGATGTTTATTGTGAAAAACCTTTTGCTGAAACTATGGAAGACAATCGCCTGGCTTTTAAAACTATTAAAGCTTCAGACAGGATTGTGCAAATTGGTTCCCAAAGGCGAAGCGGTGCAAATTATATTGCTGCTGCAGATTATATTCAATCGGGAAAGTTTGGCCCGATAAAAATGGTAGAGCTTACCTGGAATGTAAACCAGCCGGGCCGCTGGCGGAGGCCTGAATTAGTAGCCCAGCTAAGAGAAGAAGATACAGACTGGACCCGGTTTTTATTAAACAGGCCTGCCGATACTTATGACCCAAGAAAATATTTGGAATACCGTTTATTTTGGCCATACTCATCCGGGCTTCCCGGCCAGTGGATGAGCCATCAAATTGATACAGTTCACTGGTTTAGCGGATTAAAACATCCACGCAGCGCTATAGCAAACGGTGGCATTTACATGTGGAAAGATGGCAGAAAAAACTGGGACACGATTACTGCAGTTTTTGATTACGGGCCATCGGATGACCCGTCCACGGGCTTCCAGGTTTCATTTGCTTCGCGTATGGATAACGGAGACGAACATCCCGCAGAAATTTATTATGCCAATGGTGGTGAATTAAATTTAATAACGAATAAGGTATCGTCCAACGGTGGGCTCACAAAGCATTTTGCCGACGAAATGCATATGCAACCCAACCTGTTGCCGGATTTAAGTTTGTCGCCTGTTGAAAGAGTTGTTGCTTCTGCAAATACCGGTGGTGATACACTAACGAGTAACCATGTACGAAATTGGATGGAATGTGTGCGCAGCCGCAAGCAGCCTCATGCACCTGTTGAAGCGGGTTATAGTCATTCAATAGCCAACATCATGACTACGGCGGCTTCTCACACCGGTTTGAAAGCAACATTTGATGAGGCTACGCAGGAAGTAATGGTGGGTGGAAAAGTATTTAAATATTAAATCATTTTTGGCTAATTATTGAAGGCCAGTAATAGAGGAGTCGTTGAAAAACCTTTTGGATTTATATCTTGGTTTCATAGTAAAAAACCAAATATTAGCATGAAAAAAAACTGGAACTATTTACTGAGAACTTCAGTGGTAACAATAGTTGCAATAGTTTGCTTCAGCCAGTTATTGCATCGAGCAACTCAATAAGATGGCAGATCAATTCGCGACGGATAAATAATTTGCTTATCGATTGCTTATAACAATTTGATTTCATCCCAAACTTTCTTAAGAACAGGAATTCCATTTTCCAGGTTTTGTTTCCTGGTATTGAGAACTTTTTCACCGGGATACACTATTTTTTTAGAGTCATTTAATGGAACAGATTCATGATAATCAAGTAAAATATTTTCAATTGTTTTGGTAATTAATGAATTGTTACCAAGCTTATAAATATCAATTGCAATAAACACTTGCGACAAGCCATATTCAACATCTTTTTTACTAATTTCTGCAGTCGATAGTCCACCCGATAATATTGTTGCAAGAAGATCAAGTAACAAAGACATTCCCGCGCCTTTCCAATAGCCAACGGGCAGCGGGCTATTGGAAGAAAGTATTTCAGCGGGATCATTGGTTAAGTTGCCTTCTTTATCAAAGCCACCGAATACGGCGAGCTGCTCATTTTTCATCGCTGATTGCTCCAATCCACCGTACGAATATTGTGACATTGCCATATCCAAAACGATTGCTTCATTCATAAAAGGCAGCGCTATTACTAAAGGATTATTGCCAAGTTTTACATCTTTTGCTCCCCAGGCAGGCATGTTTGCTATGGTATTTGTCCAGCCAATAAACACAAAACCCGCCTTTGCCGCATGCCAACCGTAAGTGCCGCCACGCATCCAATGATTTGTATTTTTTAACGCTACACAACCAATTCCAAATTCTTTTGCCAGAGACATAACGGTGTCGGTTACATGAAGTGCATTCAAAATGCCGGGGCCAAGGTTACCATTCCATTGCTCCATGCCGCCAAATTTGTTTTCTCTTGTTGGTGCAGCGTTTACATGCACATAACCTTCTTTTATATATTGTACAAACCTTGGAAACCGATTAACACCGTGTGTGTAAATTCCATCAACACTTGTTTCTGTAAAAACCTGCGCACATCGTACGGCACGCTCCCTGGTAAAGTTGTGTTTCAACAAAATATTTGCGAAAGATTCCTGCATTTCATTTGCAGGTATTAAAATTATTGTGTCGTCTTTTGGCAAAGTATTTTAGAATTAAAGCGAAAGATAATATCTAGCTAACCACGTCGCCTTCGAGATCATAATCAAATGCACTGGTAATTTTTACCTTCACAAAATCACCGGGAGATAATTTCGATTTGGAATGAACAATCACTTCATTGTCTACTTCTACACTATCAAATTCTGTGCGGCCAAGATATCTTCCGGCTTCTTTTTTATCAATGATGACTTTAAATGTTTTACCAATTTTCTCTTCATTTTTTTTATAAGAAATTTCCTGCTGCACTTCCATTATTTCCTGCGCGCGTCTTTCTTTTTCATCCGGGTTTACGTTATCTACGAGGTCATGAGCGGTTGTATTTTCTTCATGCGAATAAGTAAAAATGCCAACACGATCAAACTCAATTTTCTTTAAAAAAGTTTTCAATTCATCCACGTCGTCTTGCGTTTCACCGGGGAAACCTGCTATGAGCGTGGTTCTTAAACAAATCCCAGGAATTTTATATTTTATTTCACCGATGATATCTTCCATTTCTTCCCGGGTAATTTGCCTTTTCATCGCCTTAAGCATTTTATTACTTGCATGCTGTAAAGGCATATCCAGGTAGTTGCAAATATTTTCCCGCTCCTTCATTGCATCAATTATTTCCATAGGAAATTTTGAAGGATAGGCATAATGCAAGCGAATCCATTCTAATCCTTTAATATCCGCCAACGCATGAAGCAATCGTGGTAATTCTCTTTTCTTATAAATATCCAGTCCGTAGTAAGTAAGTTCCTGGGCGATAAGCATTATTTCTTTGACCCCGCTGCCAACGAGATTTTTGGCTTCCGCAACCAATGATTCTATAGAACGGCTCACATGTTTACCGCGCATTAAAGGGATGGCGCAGAAAGAACAAGTGCGATTACAGCCTTCACTAATTTTCAGGTAGGCATAATGGTTAGGTGTACTTAAAATTCTCTCGCCAAGCAATTCGGCTCTATAATCAACATCAAATTTTTTCAATAAAAAAGGCAGTTCCATTGTGCCGAAGAAAGCATCAACTTCCGGAATTTCATCTTCAAGATTTTGTTTATATCGCTCGCTAAGGCAGCCGGTAACATAGACCTTATCAAGCCTGCCGCGCTTTTTTAATTCTACCTGTTCAAGAATGGTGTTGATACTTTCTTCTTTTGCTTTATCTATAAATCCGCAAGTATTTATTACCACTATATTATGATCCAGCTTTTTACTTTCGTGCAACACATTTATTTCCGCGGCGGCTAACTGGCCGCTCAATACTTCACTATCCACCATGTTTTTGCTACATCCTAACGTGATGATATTTACTTTATCTTTTTTTAGTTTCGTTCTCATTTAATATTGAATACCCATTTTTTATACCGAGTTACCATGTAAGCAACTTTTTTTAAAAAATTAATGTTGCGACCAATGATTTATTAAATCAACTAATTCTTTACTCCTTCAAACAAAGTGTCTACAAATTCTTTTTTATCAAACACTAAAAGATCAGTTGCTTTTTCACCAACGCCAATAAACTTAACCGGAATTTTAAATTGATCCGCTATCGCCAACACTACACCACCTTTCGCTGTGCCATCAAGCTTTGTAACGGCAATTGCTGTAACATCGGTAGCCGCAATAAATTGCCGCGCCTGCTCAACCGCATTTTGGCCGGTGCTTCCGTCAAGCACCAATAAAACTTCATGGGGAGCACCTTCAAAAGCTTTATTAACGGAGCGCTTGATCTTACTAAGTTCATCCATCAAATGGATTTTATTATGCAATCTTCCGGCTGTATCAATCAAAACTACATCTACATTTTTTGCTACAGCGCTTTGCACCGCATCAAAAGCCACAGCGCTCGGGTCAGCACCCATGCCATGTTTTACAATAGGCACTTTTGCTCTTTGGCTCCAAATGTCTAATTGCTCTACGGCAGCAGCTCTAAAAGTATCGGCGGCACCAAGCAAAACGGATTTGCCTGCTAACGAAAAATTATGAGCCAATTTTCCAATGGTGGTTGTTTTACCGGCGCCGTTAACTCCTACAATAAGTATCACGTGCGGTTTGTGGGCACGCGGTAATTCATAACTTTTATAAGAAAAATCCTGTGGGGCATCAATCAACACTGCCTGTATTTCTTCTTTTAAAATGCTGTTAAGTTCCGATGTGTTGATGTATTTATCTTTCGCTACTCGTTTCTCAATGCCATCAATAATTTTTACCGTAGTATCCACGCCCACATCTGCGCTTACCAAAGCATTTTCAAGATCATCCAACACTTCTTCATCCACGGTACTTTTTCCCGCGATCACCTTTGTTATCTTGTCGAAAAAGCCTTCTTTGGTTTTCTGCAATCCTTGGTCGAGGCTCTCCTTCTGTTCTTTTTTCCCAAAAATTTTATCAAAAATTCCCATGATGTAAAAATTAGAA
>JBBRSV010000108.1:0-16885 GCA_038245055.1 Chitinophagales bacterium
GTATGAAAGTGCTCCTGTTCCAATTCTTATCACATCGGTTAGCATCACTTTACCAATAATATAACCGAATGGTAATTTTTTAAAGTCGCTTATGTACTTTTTAAATGGAAGTTCATCAGCGAATATTGCACCGGCTTTCCCTTTAGAGGCGTGAATAAGCAATGGGCCGCGGTATGATGTTGACCATGACCTGGTTTCAATTTCCTTCACTCCCATTAAAACAAGTGATGCCCAGGGTTGAAGAAGAGACAATGCTTTCATGAAAAAAGTTGAGCTATAACTGTTAATTAGATTTTTTTTCAGCGTTTCTTTCAAAAGGCATTTTTATTGAAATATTCTATTTAGAGAAGCTATTTATCAATCTTATGGTAACAAGCATATCTCAATATTTGTTACAATATTTAAAAATAAAAACAGTCAGATGCCGGAGAAAATTGTCAAACATCTTTTATCTGCCCAATCGCGAGGTTGGCGTGCAAATTGTTACTAAGGTTTGACTTTAAGTACCTTTAATATTCCAAAAGAAAAAATATGAAAAAGTTTTATTTGATGACGGCAACTTTTATGGCTTGCATTTCATTTACTAATTATGCAAATGCAAAAGAAGCAGGCGACAGTGTAAAAATTAAAAAAGCCGGTTTTTCGAATAGCGCAGGCTTAAAGCTTCCTACAGGATTTGTTGCAACGCAATATGCGCAAGGCCTGGGCGAGGCGCGTCATATTGCTGTAACGCAGCAAGGCGATGTATATGTAAAGCTTTCGAACCTTAAAAATGGCAAAGGAATTTATTACCTGCATGATGAAAATGGAGATGGTAAAGCAGATGTAAAAACCGGCTTTGGCGATTTTACCGGTACAGGAATGGGTGTGAAGAGCGGGTATTTATACGCTTCATCCGACACAAAAATTTTTAGATATAAACTGGATTCAAAAGGTAAAGTCGTTGATCCCGCACATCCTGAATTAATTGTAACCGGCCTGTTAGATCGTCATGAACACGAAGCCAAGCCTTTCACTTTTGATAATAAAGGAAATATTTACGTTACTATCGGTGCATATTCCAACGCATGCCAGGTGAACGACCGGGCAAAAGGATCACCAGGCATACAACCTTGCCCCATATTGGATTCTGCCGGAGGCATTTGGAAATTTGATGCCAACAAACCCAATCAAACTTATGGGGATGGAGAAAGATATGCTTCAGGCTTGCGCAATGAAATGGGCATCGCCTGGAATTCTGACGTTAACGAATTGTATGTAATGCAACATGGTAGAGATCAGTTGCATGATTTATTTCCTGATCTTTTTACAACTAAACAGAGCGCTGAATTACCTGCTGAATGCTTATACTTACTACACAAAGGTGATAATGCCGGCTGGCCTTACATGTATTATGATCAAATACAGCATAAAAAAATATTGATGCCTGAATATGGTGGTGATGGAAAAAAAGAAGGTGGTGAAAATGCGATAGACCCCTTGATGGCTTTCCCTGGTCACCTGGCTCCCGATGGCTTGTTATTTTATGAAGGAAATAAATTTCCTGAAAAATACAAACATGGTGCCTTTATAGCATTTCATGGTTCATGGAACCGCGCGCCGGAGCCGCAGAAGGGATTTTTTGTTGCATTCGTGCCATTTAAAAATGGAAAGCCAAGCGGCAATTGGGAAATCTTCGCGGATGACTTCGCGGGTGGCGCTCAATTTATGTCCCCTAACGAAGCAAAGCATCGTCCTTGCGGGCTTGCAGAAGGACCCGACGGCTCACTTTACGTTTCTGATGATCAAGGGGGAACTATTTATAAAATTATGTATAAAGGAAAATAAATGATAAAGTTTTTATTTAATATGCTTTTTCTTGTAGCGTACAACTTTGTTGTAAAGGCGCAATCATCAACGGTAAAAGCGCAATTGGTAAATGGTAAAAAGGTATATCAAAAAAATTGCCTTAGCTGCCACCAGGTAAATGGCGGAGGTGTTCCAAAAATGAATCCACCACTTATAAATGCGGCGTTTGTAAAAGGAGATGCACACAAATTGATTCAGTGGGTGTTGCTGGGCTCAACACAAAAGGTTCCAATAGATGGTAAATATTATTCTAATAATATGCCTGCGCAGGCTACTTTAAAAGACCAGGATATTGCGGATGTTCTCACCTATATCCGGAATAATTTTAAAAATAAAGCTTCCGCAATTTCAGCAAATGAAGTGAAGGATTCGAGAGTTGCGATTAAATAACGGTTTTCAATCTATGCCTTCATTCTTAAATTAAAAAATTGGCGACCCCTTCTAAAAAAAATATGGTTAAAATCTGAGCGACCTTCAAACTATATCTTTTTGTATGCGTATAATCCAAATCGTTATAGGCATCTTCCCGCATTTCTTTAACGGCCAAGAATTTTATGTATTAACGAATCCAGGTAGGGCTGGTGTTGCAAACGGTCATTCATTCGGTTAATAATATGCTGGGATATAAACCAGTTCATGGCATAAGGCTCTTCGGGCTCATTCTGTGGATTTTCTTTTTTATCCTTATATAAACTTATAGGATAATAGATACCTCTTGAAGAATCTATATCCGCCAAAAGACTAACCAGCCGGCTATCGTTTACCGTAGTCTGTTTGTCAAACGCTCCGGCTAATGTAAGCAATGGGGCGGCCAAGTCATTTTCTAAAGGAGATACTTTTTTAAGCGCCGATTCTCCTGAAGGGCTATTGGTAATGTGCAGCACTACAAAGTGGATTTTTCTTGCCCGCGTAGCCATAGCAGTACCGGCACTGTCTTTATTTATATTTTGAATTGCCCTTATCATTTCCTGCACCACGCCAGCGCCCGAATTATCAAAGTAACCTCCGTCTACAAAATAGTTGGGCACGATGCTATCCTTTTCTTTTCTGTAAGTCATTTCTTTAGGATATACTTTATCGATTCTTCCGGCCGGGCTTAAATACGGAAATCTCGCACCCAGCAATGAAGCCGTGCTGAGGCAAATATCCTTGTCGTCCTGCAACAGATTAAGTACATCAACCCTATCGTTGAAATGAAAACTGTCGATAATGATATTGCTAACTACACCAGGGTTGCCATCCTGCATGCGGGTAACATTAATACAGATAATTGGTAAAGCTGATGTTATTCCTTTGCTCGTTATAAGCAACGATACCCGTTCGCTGAAATCCGGTTTCAGAGGATAATCACTCTTTTCACTTCCAGCTTCCAATATCTGGTCAAGGGCTGAAGCGCGATCTCCAAAAAAATTAGTATGAAGAATAAATTTTAGATAATCAGGTCCAAGCATTCGGGCAAGCGTGTACGTTAGGAAATCATTTTTTAGGTAACTTTTTGCGGCTGTATCTAAGCTAAAGCTTGAATCACGCAATTGCTGTTTTTTGTGCAACAGTGAAAAAAACGTTGCGTTTCCAACACTGCCCCCGGAGGCGCCGGAAAGGCAAAATAAATGTTTTGAAAAATCTCCATGAGTTGTATCATCCAAAATTCCCAATACCGCTGCCGTCCAATATCCTGAGCGGGACGCGCCACCGTTCGCCATCACGAAATAAACATTATAAACGCTATCACTATCTATGGCCTTGATGCGTGCAGTGTCATTCATCCACCTGGTGTAATATTCCCTGATGTCCTGCCGACGCTGAAAAACATTTGCCGGAAGACTTTTACCACGTTCAAACAACCTTACATAGTGTGTTTCACGCACTGGCAAAAACACTGCAATTAAGAAGATGATTAGGTGAAAATTTACGTTAGCATGAACAGAGCATGCGGTGATAATTGTACCGAGTATAGAAAGAACACCGAAGGCCAGTATTACAAATGGGAAGGGGCCAATTGTCCAGGAGAATTCTTTAGAAATAATGGTAACAGAATAAACAATAAGCCCGAGCAAACTGATGACACAAAACCAGGTGTAATACCCAAATTCATTAAGTGGGATATGCATGCGCGTTAGTATCCAACAGTTTATTTTTCTTATAAATGGAGGGTAGCCTTTTCCCGCTTCATCTTCGTTTACGTCTTTCATTCGGCGCAAGTGAATGTAAAAAATAAAAGTAACGTGTAGCACAAGCAACACCCAAAGCAGGGGCATTAGCTGTTTGTCATTTACAAAAAGCATTGCAATGATCCCTACAAAAAATAAGATCAAAAGCGCATAAAAGATTCGGAAGGTTGTTAACTTATAATTGGTAAACAAATTGTCCAGCTTATTATTAAATAACAAATAGATAAAGAATAAAAAGACGAAGAGCAATTTTGCGGTTTCGAAAGAAATGCCAGGAGCTTTATAAACATTTAGCTGGAGTACGGCGAGCTCGATAATAAGCAAACAACAAAAGCCTATTAGCCGTGGAAAAATGGTCAACCATCTGTCGGGAATTTGAAAATATTGGTTTCCTGAGGGAGTTTCAATATTGCCTTTTACCGCTAAACTTTTATACTGCATCGGTTGCCCTTGCTTTCTCGCAACCATATAAGCAATCAGGCGCGATGAATACCAGGCGGTGTATGTCCAGAATGAAATTGCGAGATAAAAGAAAACCCGCGCCTTCCTGTTTTCTGCAAAGGCTACCATCAAATCTTTTCCTTGCCCAAGTGTCCAAAAACATAAAAATGCCAGGATTAAAAATACTATCGGAGGAAAAAAAATCCAGGTACATTTAAATAAGTGAGAAAGAAAATTTAAAATCCAAAGAATAATACGTTTTAAAAGAGAAGGGGAGCTGCTCATGGCAATTGTTTTAATGAAACGTGATCTAATATAATTCTTTCCTTTAGCAAATACAAGGCGGAAACAACCTGCGTTACAATTGTATCGTTTATTTGCAGCACTTATCACTATGCATTAGCTTTAAGCATAGCACTATATTTAAAAGAAGGCTCCGCGAATAGCCCACGGTGGAATTAATAAATGCCATGAAAAAATTTTCAAAAAAAGTTTTCGGTGGATGTCCTGTTCAGCAATCCTTGTTTGTTATAAGTGTGTAAATAAATTATGTTTAATTTTTAAAATCAAAACAAAATGGACGAGTTCATATTAATTTTCCGGCATGAAGATGGCCTTAAGGTGGCGTCTCCTGAACAAATGCAAATTTGGATGAAACAAACACGCGACTGGATGGGCGGCATTGCCGCTCAAAACAAATTGGTTGGCGGAAATGGATTAGCGTTCGAGGGTGCGAAAGTTGTAAGATCAAACAAGATGTTTACTGACGGGCCGTTTGGGGAAATCAAAGAAACCCTTGGAGGTTACATTATCGTGAGAGCAGATACTGTGGAAGAAGCGGCGGAATTTGCAAAGGGATGCCCCGTATTGCAAGGGGAAGGTAACACCGTAGAGGTAAGAAAAATTGTCAAAGGCAATGGTATTCATTAAACAAAAATGCCTGGCAAACTAATTCAACACGTTTGCCGGGCTTCTTAAATTATGCAGGAACAGGAATTATTACCACACTTATTTCGGACTGAATACAGGAAAATAATTTCTGTGCTTTGCAAACTTTTTGGATTTGATCAAATCGGCATAGCCGAAGATATAACCAGTGAAACTTTTCTTACAGCTTCACAAAACTGGGCGATGAACGGAGTACCGCCAAACCCAAATGCATGGCTGTATAATGTTGCAAAAAATAAAGCAAGAAATTATCTGCATCGTGACAGAATTTTTGAGAATAAAATAATGCCGTCGTTAAAAAAAGATGCTGCTGCTTGTAACGAATTTGAGATAGACCTTTCACCGCAAAACATCAATGACAGCCAACTGCAAATGATGTTCGCCATTTGCAATCCTATTATTTCTGCAGAAGCACAGGTAGGTTTGTCTCTTCGTATACTTTGCGGCTTTGGGATTGAGGAAATCGCCATTGCCTTTCTTACCAATCGCGAAACAATAAACAAAAGATTATCGAGGGCAAAAGAAAAACTTAGAAAAGAAAATATCAGGATTGAGTTACCCGACCAGGGTGAAATTGAGCAACGACTTGACAATGTATTGACGACCATTTATTTATTATTCAATGAAGGATATTATTCCAGTAGCAGCAATAGCGTACTTCGCAAAGATCTTTGTCTTGAAGCCATGAGACTGTGTTACATGCTCATTGAAAATATAAATACCAATAAACCAAAGGTCAACGCGCTTCTTTCGCTCATGTGTTTTCATGGCTCAAGATTCGATGCACGAATAGATGAAAATGGAGCGTTGATATTGTACCAGGACCAGGACACAAGCCTTTGGAATGTAGATCTTATTAGCAAAGGTGGCTATTTCCTTAGCTGCTCTGCCACAGGGGATAAAATTTCAAAATATCACCTGGAAGCCAGCATTGCCTATTGGAATACTCAAAAGGAAAATACACAGGAAAAATGGGAAAATATCCTGCAATTTTACAATAGTCTTTTACAAATAGAATACTCCCCAATAGCAGCGCTCAACAGAACCTACGCGCTATCAAAAGCTAATGGAAAGCAGGAAGCAATAATTGAGGCGGAAAAGCTACAACTTACTCACAACCATTTTTACTTTACCCTTCTTGGTGAGCTCTACACAGAAATTGACAATAACAAAGCGAAGCAAAATTTTCAGAAAGCATTGTCAATGGCAAAAACACAAATTGATCAACAAGCCATTCAAAATAAAATTGACCACATTTTGCGGGTATAAATAAAATAGTCAGCTAACTAACGGTAACCAATAGACGCTAATTAAGTCATTTTTCCAGGAAATCTTTCTTGCATCTTATTTTTTGAAATTTATGATTTATCTTCTACGGGCAAACAAAATTGCATTGAAATGACAGAAGACATAAATAAACAACTGCCGGCAGTAAAAAAATAAAGTTTTCCTTAGTTTTCAGACACTACGGAAATTTATCATAAATTCATTTAGAAAATTATCTCTCCAAATATTTCTTAACATCTATACATACTGGCATGAAACTATTATTTTTAGTTATTTTCCAATTTTTGGGATGGTCACTTTTGAACGCGCAAAACCAAGGCGATGATTCAACTTACAATCCACATGATCTTTTTTTAGAAAATTTTAATCCGCCGGCAGGCAATACATTCCGTTCTGCGAAGGGAGTACCGGGACCGTTATATTGGCAAAACAGCACGAGCTACCTTATTCATGCTAAATTAAATGAGAAAGACACGACCATAACCGGCGATGTAACTATTAATTACACGAATAACAGTCCCGACCAATTAGATTATTTGTGGCTCCAGTTAGATCAAAATATTTTTGATCCTTCTTCAAGATCTGTTGCCGCAACTCCTTACCCGGGAGATTACTTCGGAGTGCTCGGAAATTCAAAAGCAGGCTATCATATTACGAATGTAACGGTAACGTATAGTGGTAAAAGTTATGAAGTGCAACCTGTTATTACCGACACGAGGATGCAGCTCCGGTTAAATACTCCAATATTGCCTAAGGGAGATAAAATATCCGTGAAAGTAAATTTCAGTTTTCTAATTCCAGCCAATGGTGCTGGCCGTTTTGGGCGGCTCTACACAAAAAATGGAGTCGTCTATCAAATAGGGCAATGGTATCCGCGCATGTGTGTGTATGATGATGTGGAAGGCTGGAATACATTGCCTTATATGGGCCTTGGTGAATTTTATTGTGATTACGGAAACTATGATTATTACATTACCGCGCCTTCTGAAATGATCATTTATGGATCAGGCGATCTACAAAATGCTGCGCAGGTGTTAACCGCAGAAGAAATAAAAAGACTCGCGGAGGCTGCAAAAAGCGATAAGACAGTCACGATTATTGGCGCCGGCGAAGCGGGGAAATCTTCAACGCGGCCCGCCGGCAAGGCAAATCTTACCTGGCATTTTTCCATGAAAAACACGAGAGATGTTGCCTTCGCTGCGGGGAAAGGAATGATATGGGACGCTGCAAGGCTTAATTTGCCTTCCGGGCGTAAAGCCCTCGCTATGTCTGCTTATCCCGTTGAAAGTATGGGCGACACTGCATGGACCAGGTCGACGGAATATTTAAAAGCAAGTATTGAAATATACTCCAGGGATTTTTTCGAATATCCATGGAATAATGCCGTTAGTAGCGGCGGCCTAACAGGTGGCATGGAATATCCCGGGATGATCTTTAACGATGCCAAAGAAACCAAAGCGCGGTTATGGTTCTTAATAGCACATGAAATTGGCCACAACTGGTTCCCGATGATCGTGGGCTCCAATGAACGCAAATATATGTGGCAGGATGAAGGCTTCAACACCTATATAAATTACATAGCAACGGATATTTTTAATAAAGGAGAGTTCGTAAATAGTACTGCATTTTTTGATCCGAACTTTTTTGCTTCGCGGGATTATACTGCGTTTATGCGTTACCGTGATCCACTGATGGTAGTTTCCGAAGCAATGGATACCAAACAACATTATCAATTCTATGGAAAAACAGCTTATGGGCTCAATTTGCTTCGCACGACTGTAGTTGGTAAAGAACGGTTTGATTTTGCCTTTAGAAAATATATTGAGGCATGGGCATTTAAACATCCAACTCCATATGACTTTTTTCACTGTATCAACAACGCTGCCGGCGAAGATTTGAATTGGTTCTGGAAAGAATGGTTCTTTACAACGTGGAAATTAGACCAGGCTGTTACAGGCGTAAAATATGTTGATGACGATCCGGCAAAAGGATCTTTAATTGTGCTGGAGAATAAAGGCAGAATGATCATGCCGGTTCCTATAAAAATTATTGAAAAAAACGGCAACTCGAAAGTGGTGCAACTGCCAGTTGAAATATGGCAGCGTGGAGGTAGCTGGACTTTCAAATATGCCTCAACCCATAAAATTGATAAAGTAATAATTGATCCTGAAAACATGCTTCCGGATATGGATAGAAAGAATAATAATTGGGATGCAGATAAATAATAAATGCGTTAATTCTCTTTCTCATAAATTAAGTTGAATTAAGAAATTGACCATCGGATGAATTATTTTTAAAAATTATTTCTTTTCAAATAGTTAAGAATTTTCGAAACTAAAATCGGTCATTCATTATCAATTTAAGATGAAAATTGAAAAAATAAACATCGCGGAAAAGTTAGCGCTAATTACAGATTATTGGAATCCAAAAGTTGCCGGCAAGCTAAATGGCCAGCTTGTAAAACTTGTAAAATTCAAGGGCCAATTTGTGTGGCATCAACATGAAAATGAAGATGAGATGTTCCTGGTAATAAAAGGCTCATTCAAAATGGAACTACGGGATAAAACGCTACATATTGGGGAAAATGAATTTGTAATTATTCCTAAGGGAACGGAGCACCGGCCTGTTGCTGAAACGGAGGTTCATATAATGCTCTTCGAACCAGAATCTACTCTAAATACCGGCAGCGTCAAAGAATCTGATTTAACGAGGCATAACCTGGAAAAAATATAACGGTACCAATAAACGCAAAGTACATCATGCATATTATTTTTCTTTCGCGGTATCCTGCGAGCTTTTCAAAAATGCCTGTTGTTCCTTTACACGCGCTGCCAGTTTATCCAGCGCAAATATTACATCACCAGTATCTAAATTTAAATTAGCCCTGGACTGGTTAACTTTTTCCAGTTTGGCCCTGGCTGTAAGTATTTTTTTATTCACTTCAGAGAACAACGCTTTTATCTCATCGGCTGTTTTTACAGGAGCAAAATGATTGTTACGATAATTCAGAAAATTATTAAATTCATTGATCGCGTTGTTATAATCTGCAATTGCATCATTATATAAAACAGAATCCCCATCCTGGTAAATAATTTCAATTTCCATTTTCAACTGGATAAGTTTGGTATTGACCTTCGCATTAGCTGCGCCGTTATTTTTAATCCTGGCAACCACAGCCATGTATTTATTTAATGGATCCAAATCCTTATAATTATTTAGAGAATCATCAAAATTAAAATAGGGGGCAGAGTTAACAGTTTCAGTGGATCCTTTATTGAAAGCCTGGTAACTAACGGGATGGTTTAATAATTGAAACATCGGATCGAATGGCATGTGAGATTGAATAAAATCGGAAGGCGAAACCTGGAAATAACTTGTTTTATTACCAGTAGAATTATTATTAAATGCGAACCCAATATCCCAGGTAGGGTCATATAAAAACCATTTGTTATCGATCCGTGTTGTACTCCACGCATGCGTTGATTTATCTAGCGAGTTGTTTTGCTTCGTATAGCCTTCAACCACAAAAGATGGTACGCCAGCTTTGTTACAGATATCACTAAATATGGAGGCAAAATTTTCACACACACCTCTTTTTCTTTTCAGTGCTGATGTGATCAATTGTTCTTTATCTTCTATTAATATTACCCGGTGAACGCTGTCGGCATCATACTTAATATTTGAAGCTACCCAAGTGTAAATTGCCCGTACTTTTTTTGTATCTGTATGAAAATGAGCATTTATAAAAGCAGCAATATCGGCCGTATTATTTGTTTGTGATGCAGGAATATTAAGAGCGATCCTGTCGGCATCAAAAAAGGTATTATCATCCTGGGCTACACTCCTTTCAATACAACAAACAAGTAAAACTAAAATCAAAAACGATTTCATTTTCTAAAGTTAGCATATGACTTTGAAAAGAATATTATAAATTATATGAGAGTATTTTTTGCTATTTTATTATTTTTCGGCCGGTAATTCTTTCCTGGGAATTTTTTCATCTCTCATGGCAGCATCGTACACGAACGCTGCAACAATTGTAGCAGCCTGTTTAAGATCGTCAGCCATAAGATGATCATATGTATCCATATTACTGTGGTGTGTACGGGTACCATATTCAATAGGATCCTGTATGAACTGAAATCCTGGTATACCTACTGCATCAAAGCTTAAATGATCCGTACCGCCAGTGTTGCTTATTGTAAGCGTTTTTGCACCAAGATCGTTAAAAGGCGCCAGCCATTGCTCAAAAATATTCCTGACTTTTTCATTTCCCTGCAGGTATACTCCGCGAATTTTACCGGAGCCATTATCTATATTAAAATAAGCGGAAAGTTTTTCCTGTGCCGGTAAAAATTTTCTTGTCGCCGGATCGCCAAATGTTTTTTTCACATAGCCTCTTGAACCCAACAATCCTTCCTCCTCACCGCTCCACAGCGCAATGCGAATTGTTCGCCGCGGCTGTATGCCTACAGCCTTTAAAATGCGAACCGCTTCCATCATTATCGCACAGCCGGCAGCGTTATCAGTTGCTCCCGCTCCTCCATGCCATGAATCGAGATGGCCGCCTAACATCACTACTTCGTCTTTTAATTTTTTATCTGTTCCTTTTATTTCAGCTATTACATTATAGCCTTTAGTATCGTCGGTATAAAATTTTGTTTGTACATCAATATCCATTTTTACAGGAATATTATTTTTAAGCAATCTTACTATAGTCATATAATCTTCCCATCCAATTGCTATGTCTGAAAAATTTGCCGGATCAGTAATTTTATATGGGCCGGCCTGCTGAACAAAAATAGTTCCATCGTGGTTCCTGGGGTTTGTGCTCAGCAACGCAACAGCGCCTTCGTTAACTGCCATGTTTCTTAAAACATTCAAAACACTTTGTTGCTCACGGCCACGGGCCCTGAATTCTTCTCTTCTTTTGCGAACAGCAGCGGTATCAACCGGCTTTTCTTCATACGCAGTCATACTGTCAAGCTCAGCATCAGTGTATCTTGTAGCATCTGGCTTAAAACTTTGGTTGTAGGAATCCGTCCTGTCTATAATCAATATTTTACCCGCCAGCCTTCCTTTAAATTCGTCAAGGCCGGCCGAGTCTTTAGCGGTAATTAATAACACTTGCGCATCATTACCATTAGCTCCCGCAGTCCACGTTTTTGGATACGCTTCCAATGATTTATACCACGGTACTGTCATCGCCACATAAGATTTTTCCAGTTCCCAACTTTTGCCAAAATCTCCCCATGGATCAAGGATTGCATTGGAAAGTCCCCAGCCTGATAAAGCGTCTTTTGCATAATTTGCCGCACGCATAAAGCCTGGAGAACCGGTAAGCCTGGGGCCGCTTGCGTCAGTAAGATGAAAAGCAATATCCATAATTTTGGAATTTTGCAAGCCTTCTTTTCTTATGTTCGCCATCACATCCTGGTTAATATTTTCTTGTTGCGCACTTAAAATAGTGGGTAATACAATTAGCAAAACCAGGAAAGACGCTTTTAAACTTTTCATTTAATAAATTTTTGAAAAGGTACTTATTAAGTTTTTTAAAACAAAATGCAAAGCAGTACATAAAAAAAGACGACAATTTTTTTACGATTATCACCTTTTTAACTCTAAGAAATTTTCAGCCTTAACTTACTTTTATTTCATGGCTTGCCGATTCTTTGCCAGGTATAACGGGCAGGGTTACCTGAAGAACACCGTCTTCATATTTTGCAACAATATTTGTCGCATCAATAGATTCATCCAGCGTAAATGTTCTTTCAAAACCTCCGCGGCTATACTCCCTTCTAACCCACTCAAACTTTGGAAATCCTTCCGGCGGAGTGTAAGAAATGATCAATTCATTTCCTTTCACATCCAGTTTAAAGTGTTCGCGGATGCGGCCTGGCGCAAATACCAGCATTTCATAACTGGTTTCTGTTTTGTAAATGTTTACAGCGGCTCTTTGCATGGAGCGGATGGACAGGTGCTGTTGCCTGCCTCCGTAGTTGCCTTTTGCGGCACGTGACTGATTGTAGTACATGTTTTTATTTTTAAATGAATAATAAGAAGATAGACGAGTGAGCCCGGAAAATGTTTTAAGAAATAGCACACAGATCAAACTATTTTTGAAAATTTTTCCTTTTCATTCCCGGGCGATTATTTATTGTGAACTTTAAAGCAAAATCGTTTCAGAATCGTCTCTATCAATAATGGAGGATGTTCTCAACATAGAAGCAAACATGGCGGCAGACAAAAGAAATAATGTTACGCAAACAATTAAAGAATATAGCAGGCGCCTGCTTGGCTTTATAAAGCAAAGAGTATCAGGCAACGAAGACGCCGAAGATATTTTGCAGGATGTTTTTTATCAATTTGCGGGAAATACAGAACCTATTGAACGGGTTGGAAGTTGGCTGTTTACCGTTGCGCGCAATAAAATAACCGATAGCTATCGAAAACAAAAACTCCCACTTGCCGACGATGTTTTTGGATCTTTAGAAACCGATGAAGAAAGTTTTGACTGGAAAGAAATGTTTCTTGCATCAGACACAAATCCTGAAACAGAATTTCTACGCAATTTATTTTGGGAAGAGCTGCAGCTTGCCCTGGATGAATTGCCCGCAGAGCAAAAAAACGTTTTTATACAAAACGAGATTGATGGAATTTCCTTTAAAGATATTTCGGCAAAAACTAACGTAAATGTTGCGACACTTATTAGCCGAAAGCGCTATGCAGTATTGCACTTGAGAGAAAGGCTTCTTGTTTTAAAGGAAGAATTATTAAACTATTAATAATTTAACTACAGATAAAATAATTATTGAAATCAAATTTAAAAATTAAATAGATGAAAAAGTTTTGGGTTAAAAAAGGATTGATGTTCGTAACATTTTTTATAGCTGCTGCGCTGGTGTTTGGGGCAATTGTTATGGCATTATGGAATGCTATATTACCCGCAGTAACCGGAGTAAAACAAATCAGTTATGTGCAAGCACTTGGCATTCTCTTATTGAGTAAAATTTTGTTTGGAGGCTTCGGTAGAAGAGGTGGCTGGCAAGGTGGAAGGCGGCAGCATTGGAAACATAATCTGGAAGACAGATGGGCCGGCATGACGCCAGAGGAGAAAGAAAAGTTTAAAACCGAATTTCGCAGCAGGTGCGGTAGCCGCTGGAATATGGACCGGAAAAATAGCAATTCTGAAATGGCAGATTAATTATTTTCAAATGAGCGTTTCATAAAAAAATCATAGTTTCATATACTTCTTTGCAAGCTTAATATTTAAAAATATGAAAATAATTTTAGTTGCTTTAACTCTTGGTTTTTTTATGATTTTTTGCGGAGCCTTTCTAAGAAAAAATGATAGTGATTGGATCTCTTTGTTTGATGGCAAATCGCTGGATAATTGGAAAGTGGGAGCCAATGCTTCAACTTTTAAAGTTGAGGATGGAATGATAGTAGTGAATGGTGAAACGGCTCATTTATTTTATGAAGGAGATGTAATGAATCACGACTTCAAAAATTTTGAATTTAAAGCGGATGTGATGACTTTTCCCGGCGCAAATTCCGGAATATATTTTCATACAGGTTACCAGGAAAACGGTTGGCCTGCAAAAGGATATGAAGTGCAGGTAAATAATTCTCATACAGATTGGCGCCGCACCGGAAGCCTTTATGGTGTTGACGACATTAAAGAAGTTTATGTAAAGGACAATGAATGGTTTACCGAATACATAAAAGTAGTGGGTAAAAAAGTAGTAGTAAAAATCAACGACAAAATTGTTGTAGACTACACTGAACCTGATAGTGTTCAGCAAAAAGTAAATATAGGAGGGCGCAGAATATCTGATGGAACTTTTGCATTACAGGGGCATGATCCTAAAAGCAAGGTTTATTTTAAAAATATTATGGTTAAGCCTTTGCCTGATTAAATCTTTTTATTCTTCTTTTTTTTTCTTTAGATATAAGTGTTCGATAAATCAACCGGGAAGGATTTGTTTTTTTATTTACTTCGCATCATGAGAAAGTAAAATCTTTTTATACCTTCAATTTCTAATAAACTGCTTCATGAAAAGATTATACTTTGTCCTGGTATTCCTGTTTTTATCTGTAATCATTAATGCTCAAAAATTACCAGATAGCTATACTGATGGAAAATACATCACCGTTAATGGTGCAAAACTTTACGTGGTATTGGTTGGAAAAGGTGAGCCACTCATAATAATTCCCGGTGGCCCCGGCGGCGCGCACCTTGGTTATCGTGTATTCGATTCGCTTGCAAAAGATAATGAGCTCATTTTTTTTGATGCTTTCGGAAGAGGAAAAAGCGACACTGCAAAAGATGTAAAAGAATATATGCTGGCGCGCGACATTGAAGATATTGAAGGGCTTCGTGTTGCTTTACATTTTGATAAATTGAACGTTCTCGGCCATTCTTATGGAGGGCTCGTAGCGCAGGGTTATGCTTTAAAATATCCTACACACGTAAGTCACCTTATACTTGCCAACACCTTTCACAGCTTTATTATGTGGCAGGCGAATGATGACAATTCCAATCATGAAATAAAAACAAATTATCCTGAAGTTTGGGATTCATTGATGAAGATTCGTGAAGCCGGGGCAATTTCCAGTGATCCAATTCACCAGGAATTATATGGCAAAGTTCCTTATGGTTTTTTATACGCTTATAATCCAAATAATTTTTTAAGCCGCGGCCAAAAGCCTTACCCTCATGCATTTAATTCAAAACTTTATTATCAAATGGTTGGTAAGGATGGTGATTTTATTGTGGGTAGCGACATTGGCACATTTGATTTTAGAAAGAAGCTTAAAAATCTTACAATGCCGGTACTTATTTATGGTGGCCGTTATGACCGGGTTGCTGTTCCTTCAATGATGATAAAATTTAAAGAGTATTGTCCACAAGCTCAGTTTTTGTTTTTTGAAAAGTCTGGCCATAATCCACAGGTAGAAGAGCCAGAAAAACTATTTCCGATTATTGAAAAGTTTCTGCATGGATAAAAAAAATTAAAATTGAAAACCAGCATTGACATTAATCTTTTTGCGCGCAACACTTTACACTCCTATTTTCCTTTTAGCCTGTATTTTTTATTCACTTTGGGATTATTAAAATACTCATCAAGTTCTTTGCTATCCGTGCTGTCTTCTACTACCGGCACGTCAATTAACTGAAGTTGCACCTGCGTAAGTTCATCTCTAAGGTGTTGGCTCTTTTTAATGATATCAGGATCTTTATCGCCAACAAGCAAATTATCAGTTAATAAATATTGAAGTCTTTTAATATCGCTTCTTACCAGGGAAGCAGAATTTTGCTCATAAGTTTTTGAGGGTGCCACTGCTTCTTTTACAGGTACCAAAGCCACGCCAACACTTGGCAATATTTTCCCGGTTGTCTGTTGATCCTGGTTCGGCAATGACGAAAAAATAGTTCCGCCAAGCGCCGTAGAAGCGGAAGTAAGATCAAAGGTGGTACGTGTATTTTTTGTATGACGTATTTTTTTATCAAGAATGCGAAAGGTGCTTTTCAATTGAACAATGTAGGTTTCAATATTGCCGTAAATTTTATTGTATTGAATTAATCGCTGCGGATAATTGATTGTTTCTTTTACCGTAATCTTAACCGTTGCTGTATCGTGATTGAAAAATTTATCGACCCCAATAAATTTTATGGTTAGCAATTTTTGTTTGGCTTGTTCATCCTCCCTGATAAAATCGTAAGGAGCAACCCACGTAAAATCATCTCCGCAATGGCTTACAGGTGTGGAAGACCTTATAGGAAAATTGCTAAAGTAGGTTAATGATTCAATTGGAAAACTGCCATCTTCACATTGGAGTTTAAAATTTAATGTATCGCCTTCTTCAATAACAAGATCGCTACTAACGGTGGGCTTTACACGCGACGGAATAATATCCGTATTATAAAACACCAATGCAAAAGTGGTATCTACTTTATCTTTCGGATCATTCAAATTTTGAATGCCTAATAAAACTTTGTACTCATTATCATATTTAAGTTTCCCTGAAAGAAAATAGGATTTGTCTGCCTTAAAATGCAATATCCCATTGTCTTTATTGATCTTAAGGCCTACCGGAGAATTTTTTAGATACCAATAATATTGTTGTGGATCCCGGTTAATTTCAAAATGATAATCAAGAGTTGAGTCCACATGAATTGTAAAATA
>JBBRSV010000109.1:0-16801 GCA_038245055.1 Chitinophagales bacterium
ACACGCGATGGCTATAATAATTGAATACAGCGTTTTATAACTAAAGGGATGCATCTTAAATTTTCTTTGTAAAAAAATAATTCTTATAATATTGTAAACAGTGAAGGATATCACATAGGAATAACCCGCTCCAATAATTCCGAAATGTTTTACGAGAAGATAGCTAAGGGGAGTAATGAGTATAAATAATATTATGCCGCTCACAAGATCAAAACGCCAAAAAATGGACGTGCCAATAATCTGCGCATTCACACCGGTTCCTAAATCGATGATGCGTGCAACACCCAAAAAGAAAAAGATATATTGAGACTCCAGGTAAGCAGGCTTTAGCCCAAATGTTTTTACCGCATCCGTATAGTTAAGCCAAACAACTAAAAAAATTCCAAGAGATGCTATCAGCAGATTGATGCCGGAGCGCTGATAGATGAGCGTGATTTTTTTATAGTCTTTGTCTTTCCATGCTTTGGAAAGAGTAGGTATAGAAGCAGCAATTGCACCTCGTTGCGGGGCCTGCACCAATCCTGCAACAACACTTCCGAGGTTAAATATACCTGCCGCGGCCGTACCAAGTATTGACATGATCACGAGCGAATCGATAAATTGTGCAATCATTAGGACAGTGCCTCCAAAATATACGAGAGACGCCAGAGAGGCAATTTTTTTATAAAACTTTTTAGTAACCCTGCTTATTGAAAAAGTAAGGTAAAATTCTTTTTTCCATACAAGATAAATCAGCAAAACAACCGCTACAATGCCGTAGGAAAAGGCGTATAATTTTATAAAAGTGTCGAAGCTTTTTATGAGCTGAAAGCTTAGAAGGAAGATGAGCAACGTGGTTAATAATCGAAAAAGTAATTCCCGTAAAAAGGTAGTAAAGATTGATTGTCGGAGGTTCCAGGCGAAAACTTCAAAAATGGAATACAATAAAAGAGATAGCCCGAATGGAAAAACCCAAAAATAATATTGAATAAAGTCAGGGGAGTTTTTGCCAAACTTTTGTATAACGAGATTTTTAAAAACAATGCCCGCGAGAACAACAAAACAAAATCCTATAAGGCTTACCACCAAGGCCCACGTTAATAAATCATTTTTCTTTTTTGGGAGATTGTCGTTATAGTATGGATAAAATTTATACACGACAGAAATCATTCCCATATTGGCGAAAGCAAACATCAGGTTTCCTACGCCGATAAATATTGTTGAAACCAAGCCATATTGAGAAGGAGTAAATGGTGATCCTTGCCTTGTAAAAAGATAGGTATTTATAAAGCCTATAAAAAAACCACCATAAACAAAAATAGTTGAGATGATACTTTGCTTTCGTATCTGCGACATAAAAGTATTTAAGCCGCTAAATTATATTTAATTAATTTGATTTGTGAGGATATAAAAATTTTCATCCACTTTTAATTCCTTCATACCGGTTCTTATCTGTTGAGGTTTTTCTTTGGGATAAATCATTTGCAAATTTCCCTTTTCATTATAGATTTTTAAAGGCATTTTAAAACCCGGAACGACGTTGTCCCAATTGTAGGTGAGAACCCCATTCTTTATTTTGTATTCCAGCGTTGGAATTTTAATTGTTCTTAAATATTGGTCAAAAACTTTCGAAAAGTCTATTTTAGATTTCGTGCTGATATAATTTTCGATTTGCTTGCTGGTAACCGTTTGATGATAAAATGTTTTATTGAGTCCTCTTAATATATTCCTGAAAATCGTATCATTATTAATAACCTGCCGGATAGTGTGGAGCATGTTAGCGGCCTTGTAATAAATGTCAATTGGCCCATCTGCGTTTACGCCATAGGGTGAGATGATAGGTTTCTTATTTTCTATATTTTTTCTAATGCCGATCACATATTTGTCGGCGTCTTTTTTACCAAACCAATATTCAGTAAAAAGTGTTTCACTATAATTGGTAAACCCCTCATGTATCCAGCTATCAGCGATATCTTTTGAAGTAATATTATTTCCAAACCACTCATGGCCACTTTCATGCACAATAATAAAATCCCATTTGAGTCCAACTCCTGTTCCTGAAAGATCCCTGCCCAGGTATCCATTAAGAAAATGATTCCCGTACGCTACCGCGCTTTGATGTTCCATGCCCAGGTGCGGCGCTTCCACCAGTTTGTAACCATCTTCATAAAAAGGGTAGGGGCCAAACCAATATTCAAAAGCTTCCATCATTCTCGGTGCTTCCTTAAATTGTTTTTTGGCCATTACCAAATCCGAATCGAGTACCCAATAATCCATAGTTAACGAGCCTTTTAACCCTTTATAAATTTCTCCAAAATGCGTATATTCCCCCAGGTAAGGAATAAAATCGTAATTATTTATTGGATTGACAACAGCCCATGTAGTAGTGGTTGTGCCATCGTTATTATTTATTTTACTTCGCTGTCTTCCGTTGCTAATGGCAATCAAATCTGAAGGTGCCGTTATATGCATTTCAGCACTATCAGGCTCATCGCCCTGGTAATCTTTACACGGATACCAAACGCTTGCTCCCAAACCCTGGCAGGCAATCGTTATCCATGGATTGTTTTGTTTATCTCTCGCCCAAACCAATCCCCCGTCCCAAGGCGGCTTAATAGCAATGCGTGGCTTGCCGTGATAATATATTTCTACTTCATGTAAAGTATTCAAAGGCAAATCGTACTTATTTAGTTTAAGAAAAAAAGCATTTCCATCTCTATAAATCCCATCGTTATTATTTAAAACAATTACTTCATTTCTTTCAGTATTTCCTTCTGCATCAGCTTTTAGAAGGAGCACGCTGTCAATCACCATAGGCTGCTGCAAATCAATTTGCATTTCATTTGCTTTTTTTAAAACCTTAAAAGAAATGATGTTATACCCGCTGAGGGTACTATCCTGCAAATTAAATTTTACACGCAAGTCATATTTTGTGGCGTTCCACCAATCGCGCCCGGGGCCATTACTTCCGCGCAATGTGTCGGCGTGTGTGTAATGCTGCGCGAAAGAAGCGTTAAAAAAAATGAACATTAAACAAAATAGTCCGACTGTCTTTTTCATTTGCTAAATTTATTTTTTCTAAAACAAAGATGGAGTTAAAAAAACAATTGCCTTTGCCATTCATAAAATTGGGGACGCGCTGCATCAAATTTTGCTTAACGGCCATATTTTTTCTAAACATTTCTTCCTGCAAAAATCATAAAATAAATAGAAATATTTTTCATTATAATGAGCAATCAGGCATAGCAACGTTAGATCCCGCATTTGCAAAAAACCAATCTATTATTTGGGCCGTTCATCAAATCTACAATACCCTTGTTCAAACAGATGACAGCCTTCACCTGGTGCCTTCACTTGCAAAAAGCTGGGATATTTCCCCGGACAATCTTACCTACATTTTTCACTTGCGTAATGATGTTTTCTTTCAGGATAACAACGCTTTTCCAAGTGGCACGGGAAGAAAAATGACCGCCACTGATGTTGTATATAGCTTTAGCCGCATCCTGGATAGAAATACTGCGAGTAGTGGCGCATGGATTTTCAACAGCAGGGTAGATTCAATAAATGCGTTCATAGCTATTGATGATACAACGTTTCAATTAAAACTGATTGCGCCATTTCATCCCATCATTGGTATATTAAGCATGCAATATTGTTCCATAGTTCCTCGCGAAGTTGTTGAGAAATATGGGAAGGATTTTCGGAGGCATCCATGTGGTACCGGCCCCTTTCAAATGGTTGCCTGGGAAGAAGGGCAAGCCTTGATCCTTAAAAGAAACCCATCCTATTTTGAGAAAGATAGTGTTGGCAAAAGGTTGCCTTATTTAGATGGAATTAAAGTTTCTTTTTTTGAAAATAAGGCGACAGAATTCCTTGAATTTCAACAAGGCAGGCTCGATTTTATTAATGATATTGATGCGTCTTTTAAAGATGAGGTAATTACGAAAAATGGTGAATTGCGGAAGGAATGGAAAGGCAAAGTTGTCCTGCAAAAACATCCTTATCTCAATATTGAATACCTTGGTATATTAAATGATACTTCGTTAGAAATTGTAAAAAATTCCCCGTTGAGAAATCTAAAAATCAGGCAGGCTATAAATTATGGGTTTAACCGCAGGAAGATGATATTGTATATCCGCAACTCTATCGGAACACCTGCGGAGAGTGGCTTTATTCCTGAAGGACTTCCCTCGTTTGATTCTGCTGCGGTTAGGGGTTACCGCTATGACCAGGCAAAAGCATTGCAGTTACTTAAAGAGGCGGGTTATCCCAATGGCGCGGGCCTTCCGGTTATAAAACTTCTCACCGTTCCTGTTTATGCGGAATTTGCCAGCTATATAGCAAGTGAATTACAGCAGATCGGAATTAAAATACAGGTTGAAACGATTCAGAAAAGCTTGTTATTGGAAGAGACCGCCAAATCAGATGCGTTGTTTTTTCGCGGTAGCTGGATCGCTGATTACCCGGATGCTGAAAATTACCTGAGTGTTTTCTATGGAAAAAATCCGGCGCCTCCAAATTATACAAGATATAAGAACCCATTATTTGATAAATTGTATGATCAAGCCCTTATTGAAAAAAATGATTCTGTAAGAATGAAAATTTATCAGCAGGCTGATCAGTTAATGATGAAAGATGCGCCCGTAGTACCCCTGTGGTACGACATGATTATTCACCTGGTACATCCATATGTAAAAAATTTCATACCTAATAGCCTTAACCTACTTGAGCTTAGAAAAGTAAGGATGAATAATTAATTTTTATTAAAAGTTAAACTTCGTATATTGGGCGCCGTTACCATATAATTTGCGTAGCTTGCCAAATTACATATTTTTCAATTTTAACACCTAATGGTTCCTATTCTTATATTCTTTTTTTGTCACTGGTTCTTTTCATTATTTTTTCACTCATTTTTTCTACATCGGTACGCTTCCCATCAAATGTACACGACCTCAAAAAGATGGGAAAAAGCATTTTATATGATGACCTGGTTTACGCAGGGCTCATCCTACCTTGTTCCAAGAGCTTACGCGGTAATGCACCGCATGCATCATACTTACAGTGATACTGAAAAAGATCCACATTCACCACATTTCTTTAAAGATATATTGCAGATGATGCTGCACACGCACAGGATTTTTAACGCTTTTCATTCAGGGCAAAATTTGCCTGATCCACAGTTTACCAGGGAATATATTCCTGTGTGGACGCGGCTTGACAGGATCGGGAATCATCTTGTTACAAGGGTATTGTTTGCCTTAGCATACATTGCCTTTTATATAATTTTTGCGCCAAATTATTGGTGGTTTCTACTCCTTCCGGTTCATTTTGTTATGGGCCCTGTACAGGGAGCGATTGTAAACTGGTTCGGTCATAAGTTTGGATATTCAAATTTTAACAACGGAGATCATTCTAAAAATACGACGCCATGGGGGTTTTTGATGATGGGAGAATTATTTCAAAATAACCATCACCATAAAAAGCACGATCCAAATTTTGCAAAAAAATGGTATGAATTTGATGGAACTTATATTGTAATGACGGGCCTTCATTATTTCAGGATTATTAGGCTCAAACCTTTGCCGGTTAAGGCTTGAGTTAGTTTTTAATTTTTGCTCAATCTTGTGAACCTGGATTTTAAATAATGTCCTTAAAAAAACCTATCAATACGTGGCCTGCAAAATACGATTCGCTAAAGCAAAAGAGCTGGACTTCTATTCAACGCTCAATCACCGTGTTGAAGAATATTTTGTTCTTAATAAGATATCCAAGCATGGAAACTGGGTAATGGTTGTCAAAACATTATTTTATCTTGGCATATTTTCAGCCGCTTATATATTGCTTGTGTTTGGTCATACCAATCTTGCCGTTCAATTTGGTTTATGGATCATCCTTGGGTTTTTCACGGCATTTATAGGGCTTAATATTTCTCACGACGCAATTCACGGTTCGTTATCCAACAATAAGCATGTAAATAGTATAATGAGTTATACGTTCAACATCATCGGTGCAAATGCTTACCTCTGGGGCATTATGCATAATATTGTTCACCATACTTACACAAACATTGAAGGGCATGATGAGGACATTCAGTCCGTTCCCTTATTACGAATGTCACCTCATCAAAAGTTGATGAAAATTCATCGCTTTCAATATTGGTATGCATTTTTATTTTATGGATTTGGCTCGCTTGCCTGGGTTTTCATCAAGGATTATGTAAAGTTTTTTAAAAAGAAGATCGGCAATTATGATAATAAAAAACACCCCCCAATAGAATACTTTAATTTATTTTTCTTTAAAGCGGTTTACTATACACTTTTTTTGGTACTGCCACTTGCTTTAATAAATGCGGCCTGGTGGCAAATTCTTTTAGGTTTTTTTACCTTACATTTCTGCGAAGGAATCACAATGGCGGTAATTTTTATGTTGGCGCATGTTGTTGAGGAAACTAATTTTCCTTTGCCAAACGAAAGAGGAAATATGAATAATTCATGGGCAGTGCACCAGCTTTATACCACTGCAGATTTCGGCCGCGCAAATAATTTTTTAAATTTTTTCTGTGGAGGATTAAATTTCCAAATAGAGCATCATTTATATCCGCGCATTTGCCATGTGCATTATAAACCAATTTCTGATATTGTTAAACGCACCGCAGAAGAATATAACCTGAGATATAATGCCAATGACACTTTCAGCGGTGCAATCCGCTCACACATACGCTTATTGAAAAAACTTGGTAATGGAAAATTTGTAGAATTCGCCGGGTAATAATGCTAAAGTTCCTTCTGAGAAAATCTAACTTAATTCTTATATTTTTTCAAATACAAGACGGAAGTGATCCATCGTTTCATTTTCAAAACAAACTTTATTAGGACTTATTTTAAACACAGCAACCTGGTGCCGGAATTCTTTATCAACAATAAATTTTGGGATAAGAGAAGTATATAAAAGATATTTCTTCAGGTTAAATTTTCTAAATTTTATCCGCCATCTTTTTATTGTTTCGATGTAATCAAATCTTCCGCTGCTTTTAGAAATTAATTTAAAATATGGAGCGGCATTTTTTATTACTTGTTCAGCGCCGTAGGGCAGCCACGAGCCAGGAAATTGTTTTACCATTAACGCCATTGCATAAGATGGTGAATCTTTTGGCGCGTCAACACTAATTTCTTCAAGAGGCATCATATTTTTATCGAATACCATCGTCTGCATATAAAATCTGCCCCCTTTTGGCAACAATTCCTGCAGGCCCTTAAAAAAATTGTGGTATACCTCGTCCTGTTTTCCTTTCTTATATTCTTCAATTGAACAAAAATGTTCCATACCACCAATGCACGTAACCGCGTCGAAAACGCCATAAGTTTCCGGTGTGATTTTCCTGCAATCCATCACGCGAACATCTAAGCCATTTCGCACGCATGCAGCGGCCTGTCCTGATGATAAGGTGACACCCATTCCGTCTGCGCCTCGTCCCTTTATATAATTTAAAAACGGCCCCCAGCCACAAGCCATGTCAAGTAATCTTGTTCCTTTTTTTACTCCAAGGCTGTCCGCAATAAATTTATGCTTCTCTTTTTGCGCCTCCTCTACAGACATTGAAAAATCTGCATTAAACATTGCGCCACTATAATCAGCACTTTCGCCCATACTGAGCCGAAAAATTTCATCGATAGTCGTATACGTAAAATCAAGATCGTTTTTTGTAGCCATTTAAATGTTTGTATTTTTTATTGCTGATCGCAAAAAGAGTGTGTGCGTAAAAAGTAATTTAAGAGCAATGAAATTAGTATAATTATTTGATAATTATTTTAACAGGTAGAATCTAAATTTACCAAAGCTGTTATAAAGGGTTAAGACTTTCGCTGAAAAAAGCGATGAACATTTTTGTCTATGCGTTAATGGTATATTGTAAATCGCATCAACAAGCTAAAAAAAATATGGCGATGAATAATCTAAATTTTAAATTCCTTATTAGTTTTTCAATTTGTCGCTGAATACTTTTTTTAACTTATCCATTTTTGGTTTGATTACAAAATAACAGTAAGGTTGTGAGCCATGATTTTTATAATAATCACGATGATAATTTTCAGCCTCATAAAAATTAGTGAAATGCTCAATCGCAGTAACAATAGGGTTATTAAATGCGCCGCTCCTATCAAGTTCTTTTTTGTAGTTTTCTGCTTTTTCTTTTTGCTCTTCGTTGTGATAAAAAATCACGCTCCGGTATTGCGGCCCTGAATCGTTTCCCTGCCGGTTTAAAGTAGTAGGATCATGTGTAGCCCAAAAAACTTCTAACAGTTCATCGAAGCTGATTATGTTAGAATCATATTCTATTTTAAGGCATTCAGCATGGCCCGTTTTTTTATCGCACACTTGCTCGTAAGTCGGATTTTCTACGTGCCCTCCACTGTATCCGCTGGTCACTTTTGCAACTCCCTTTAATTGTTGAAAAACGGCCTCAGTACACCAAAAACATCCGTTTCCAAAAGTGGCAATTTCTATATTATTATCTGGCATAAAATTCGTTTTATTTTAAAATATTAATTGTTCCTTTTTTAATTGCCCGAAAAGTCACGTTTAAAATTAATAACATTCCTGGCTCATTTTAGTTTAAGATCAAAGATAATGTGTTCCTTTTTTTTAAAGTGATGATTGTTATAACATTCATTTTTCAGAATGAGATAATTTAAATTAAGAAATTCGCTGTCGGAGAAAAAATTCCATAATAAATATTCTCTCATTTGAATAACACAATTTTTACTTTTACATAAATTAAAGAGGTACCACAATTGATCTATGAAATTATTTCCTTCTTCTTCAATTCAGCAACTTGAGTTTGACAAAATAAAGACTTTACTTGCCGGCTATTGCCGCACAGAATTCGCAAGAGATAAGTCTGAAAATTTACGCATTCATACGCGAATAGAATTTATACGTCCAGAGCTTCTCCAGGCTCATGAATACAAATTATTGTTTCAAAACCATCTTTATTTTCCTGATGATGCAATTATAAACCTTACCAAAGAACTGAGGCTTTTAAATATTGAAGGCGCAGTATTAACAGGGAACCAATTTTTGTCAATAAAGAAATTAGCGATTGCTATACAACAAATTTTCCGGTGGTTTGATAGCGATCGCCGCATTGCATTTCCTTCATTAGCGTTGGTAATTAACGAAACTTATTTTGAAAAGAGCATCGTTAGCATTATTGATGAGATTCTTGATGACGATGGTAATGTTAAAGACAGCGCATCCCAGGAACTATCAGAAATCCGGCAGCGTTTGTACAAGAAAAGAAATGAATTGAGAAGGCTGTTTGATAAGATTGTGAGCAGGCTCAATAAGCAAGGATACCTCGCAGAAATCGAAGAAAGTTTTATAAACGGAAGAAGGGTGTTGGCAGTGTTTGCAGAACAAAAGCGTATGATCAAAGGCATTCTTCATGGAGAAAGTGATAGCCGCAGAACAGCCTTTATTGAGCCGGAAGAAACAACTGGTTTAAACAATGAAATTTTTTCACTGGAGACTGATGAAAAAAAGGAGGTGTATAAAATACTTCAGAAGCTAACGGCGCAAATGCATTCTTATCACTCCCTTTTAAGTATTTATCATGAAGTAGTTGGAGAATATGATTTTATCCGGGCCAAAGCAAAGCTCGCGTTGGAATATAATGGCAACATGCCTTCTGTGCAGGATCGTGCTTTTCTAAATCTTGTAAATGCCTGCCATCCGCTATTATTTATTTACAATGAAAAGCAGCAAAAGCCAACGATTTCCGTAAATGTAAACCTTGATAATGATAACCGTATTTTGGTAATCAGCGGGCCAAATGCGGGAGGCAAAACTGTAACGCTAAAAACGGCAGGGCTCCTGCAAATGATGGTGCAAAGCGGCCTACTTGTTTCGTGTAGCCCTGAGAGTGAGTTTGGTATTTTCAAGCAACTAATGACTCACATTGGTGATACCCAGAGTTTAGAATTCGAACTAAGCACTTATTCATCGCACCTCCTTAATATGAAATATTTTATGGAGAATGCTAATGGTAAAACCTTATTTTTTATTGATGAACTTGGTAGCGGTAGCGATCCTAATCTTGGTGGTGCATTTGCTGAAGTGATCATGGAAGAGCTTGCGAAAAAACATGCGATCGGTATTGTAACAACACATTACCTGAATCTAAAAGTAATGGCCAATAAAGTTCCTGGCATTATGAACGGTGCCATGGCGTTCGATGAAAAAAACCTGAAGCCGTTATATAAACTTGTCGTCGGAAAGCCGGGCAGCTCGTACACTTTCTCTATTGCCCAGCGCATCGGGCTTCATCATTCACTTATTAATAAAGCAAAGCAATTGGTAGATGAAGACCATTTTCGCCTTGATAAGTTATTGAATAGAACTGAACAGGATCTGCAGCAGGTTCAGGCAGAAAAAAAGAACCTGGATGCGCTTTTAAAAGAAAATTTAAAACTAAAAAAAGAATTAGAAGAAGTTATTAATCGCGAGAAGCACCACCAGCAAATTGAGCTATTGAAAAATCAAAATGTGATCAGCGAAGAAAAATATTTGTACCTGAAAGATATGGAGCGAAAATTAAAGGCAGTATTAGCCGAGTGGAAAAAAACTGATGATAAAAAAGCCGTGATAAAAATGATGCAAGCTCTTTTGTTTAAACAAAGAGAAACCCAAACTTTGACAAAGCAACAAAAGAGAATTGAAACAAACTATGTTGAAACGGCCGAGCCAGTTAAGATTGGTGACAAAGTAAAAATGAAAGCTAACAGGCAGGTGGGTGTTGTTATAAATATGAGAGGTAAGAAAGCTATAGTGCAGGTTGGCGCTATTCCCATAACGGTTGATTTTACTGACCTTATCGTTATACGGGATAAAAAAGAAAGTGCTGCCTCATAACTACCAAATATCATATAAAAGACGTGTCATAATTAGTCGTCCTGTATATCACAATTATTGCCATTGATTGGCTGCATGATGCGGAAACACGTGGTAAACTTGCAAACATGGCAAATATTTTTCTTCAATTAATTTTCACTTTCATTTTGGAATTTCCTGAACGCCAGGCTTTAATTTTCTAAAACACTGGGACTTTGAAGAAAGAAAGATCATATCCGCGCAAAACAAATTAAAAATTTTGTTGTTACAATTAAAACAAAAATAAATTTTATGGGAGACACCAAAAATCTTGTTAGCGAAGAGGCTATCGAAAAAATTAAACATCTTGCAGAATCGTCAAATACCTGTCACTTTGTAACAGCGTTATCTAAAACACCTTTATCAACAAGGCCGATGGCTACCCAGAAAGTTGATGACGATGGTTGCGTATGGTTTATGAGTGACAGGCACAGTTCCAAAAACGAAGAAATACTTGATGATGGTCGGGTGCAGCTATTGTACTCAAATCAAAGTAGTTCCGAATATTTGAGCATTTTTGGAAATGCGGAAATAATATTTGACAAACAGTTGATTGAAGAAATGTGGACGCCTATTGCCAAAGCGTGGTTTACAGAAGGTAAAGATGACCCGTCAATTTCTCTTATTAAAGTAACTCCAAGGGAAGGATATTATTGGGATACTAAAAATAACAAGATGATATCCCTGATCAAGATAGCAACATCAATAGTTACCGGTAAGTCGAATGATGGAGGAATAGAAGGGACGCTTAAGGTGTAACTTTATAATTTTTATATAGTAACCTCAACATTGAAGGTAAAACAATCAACAGTAAAGGAAGGGCAATAATAAAACCTCCTATAACGGCGATGGCTAAAGGCTGGTGCAACTGAGCACCGGCACCTATGCCCAAAGCCAGTGGCATCAAAGCGATGATTGCTCCTATAGCCGTCATTAATTTTGGGCGAAGCCTGGTAGAGATGGCATATACAATAGATTCATCCACATTTTTATCATGCAATGTTTCCTGGAACTGCAAAAAAGTGAAGATGGAATTTTCACCGATAATTCCCACAATCATAATAAGGCCCGTATAACTGCCTACATTCAAAGGCGTACCTGTAATAAATAAAGCAAGATAACTGCCGGCTATTCCCAGCACCGCAATTACAAGAATAATAAAAGCGGCTTTTATTTCTTTAAATAGAAAAAGAATTACAGCGAACACCAGTATGCTGGAGGCAACTAATATAGTCAGCAGCTCAGAAAAAGATTTTTGTTGCTGCGCATAGTCGCCGCCGTACTCTATTGAATAACCCGGCGGAAGGTTAATTTTTTTACCCAACTCACTTTTAATGTCCTTCATGGTGCTGCCGAGGTCACGGTTCTCCAGCCTGGCAGAAACAACGCCCATTGATTGAAGATTTTCTCTGTCAATTTCCGGATCACCTGCGTTAAGCTTGATAGTTGCCAGTTCGCTGATGGATTTAACTCTGCCATCAGGCAAAAAGATCTTCATTTTTTTTAGTTCGTCCAGGCTCTTGTTTTTGCTGCCGGGATAAATGATCCTGACAGGTGCAACGCGGTTGTTTTCAAAAACTTCTCCTGCTAAATTTCCTTCAAGGTTTGTCTGAACCTGGTATTGAAGGTCAGTAGGTGTGATGCCGTATTGAGCAATTTTTGTATAGTCAGGCTCGATATTTAAAGATGGGCCGGGCATTACAATTCCATCAAATACATCTGCGGTTCCTTTTACATTTTGAACAACATCGCTTACTTGTTTTGCATAGACATGAAGCTTGGGAACATTATCGCCAAAAATTTTTATTTCTATAGGTTGTACGGAGGTCATGAGATCTCCAAGCATATCACCTATTACCTGGCCAAAGTCAACACGCAATTCCGGTTGCGAAGCTTCAATTTTTACGCGTATCTCTTCAATGACCTGATCGGTAGTTTTGTTCCTGTTTTTTTTGAGTTGAATAAGATAATCTCCCGTGTTGGGTTCTGTAATAAAGAATCCCATTTGTGTACCTGTTCTGCGGGAATAGGCGTTGACTTCCGGCACTGAAGTAACTATTTTATCTACAGCCTGCAACTCGCGGTTGGTTTCTTCCAGCGATGTTCCAGGTATGGAGGAATAGTCAAGCACGATGCTTCCTTCATCCATTTTGGGAAGAAAGCCTGTTTGAAGTTTTGGAAGGATTAATACAATGGCAACAATTAATCCGGCAATAAAGATGAAACTTATCCATGGCCGCAGGATAAACCATTTCACCCAGCCTTGTCTTGTTACTTCTTCTTTTTTTTCTTTTTTTGCAACAACTTTTTCTTTTTTCTTTTTTCGTGAAAATAAAAGATACACTACCGGAAGGCAGATCCAGGTTACAAAAAAGGAACAAACCAAAGTGATGATCATTGTATTGGTAAGCACATTAAAATAGGCGCCTGCTACGCCACTCATTAATATGAAAGGTAAAAAGATAACGATGGTGCTTAATGAAGAACCTACCATTGCGGGTAACAAATACCGGATTGCATTCTGCACAATATTTTTGTAACTGTCATCCGGGTTTTCTTCGTGCGTTCGGTGAATCTGCTCCACCACAACAATGGCATCATCTATGATTAAACCAATTGAGGCAGCCAAAGCACCCAGTGTCATTATGTTTAGCGTATAACCGATGGCGTACAATACAATTAGCGTAAAGCCCAACGTAACCGGAATAACAACTAAAATAGTAGCGCTCGCTTTAAACGAACGGAGAAAAATAATGGCAACAATAATTGCTAATGCCAGCCCTATCCACAAACTGTCCGTTACGCTTTTTACAACTGTATTTACAAAATCGCCCTGTATGTAATAAGGCTTGATGGTAACATTTTTAGGAATAACTTTTTTAAGGTCTTCAATTTTGGCTTTCATTTGATTGGATACATCAACCAGGTTGCTGTTGGGCTGTTTCACAACGCCAATCAATACGCCTTCTTTGCCATTGGCATTTATTTTAACGTACTGAACTGCTTCATTCACCTGTATTTCGGCTATGTCTTTTAGAAGCACAATACGTTTACCATGGTTCCTCACAACAACATTTTGCAAATCATTTAAAGAAAGTACCGACGCATCCGTAAGGGTAAGATAGAGGTAACGATAGTCAGAAAGGTATCCATTGGCTTTAACGAAATTAGTTTGACTGAGTGCAGCGTTTACTGAATCGGGTGTAACGGAAAGCGTACTCATTTTCTGCAGGTCCAGTTTCACCCAATATTCCTTCGACTTACCTCCGCTGATGCCAATGTCTGAAACTCCGGGTACCTGGCTTAGAAAAGGTTTGATAGTATATATCGCTAATTGTTTTAATTCAATAGGTGAAAGCTCACTACTTTCTAAGGAATAACCCATCACCGGCAGAATAGAGGGGTTCATTTTCTCTACCGTAATGTTTACGTTAGGTGGCAACGTATTTCTTATTTCTGCAATTCGCGATTCTAATCTTTGCTGGCTGAGGTCAACGCTTACATTCCAATCTAAATATGCCGAGATTTCGCAGCTTCCCCTGCTGGTAGTACTTCGCACATCAACTAAGTCCGGAATTTTTTTAATAGCCAGTTCAAGAGGCCGCGTTACCGTTACCATCATTCTATCAACTGGCTGCAGGCCCGCATCTGCAATGATCTTTATTTTCGGAAAAGTAATTTCAGGAAAAAGAGAAGTCTGTAATTTGGTATAGGCGAATACTCCACCAAGAATGAGTATAACTAAAACAACTGTCAGCGGGCTTTTGTAAGTGGTGAAGAAACCTCCCTGTCCTTCAGAGGAGGGTTCTGCTGAATCTTTTATGTTATTCTGATTACTCATTTATCATTTCTTATCTAAATCTTAATATCTAAACGTCATTATAAAATTGCAGTCAGCCTGCTTATTCTCCTCCGCTGAAAGATTTAGGGGAGGTCGTGTCAGGTTTGGCAATTACTAATGCTGTATCCGCTAATCCATAATTTCCACTTGATAATATTCTGTCTTTTGGCGAAAAATCAGGAGAAAGAATTTCAACTCTGTCCCCGGTTTCTATTCCTTTTTTTATAGGAATTTTCACAGCAGTTGTATCATTAATCATTTTCATTACCCAAAATTCTGAAAGCGTTTCGTCTGACAGGATTGATTTTTTTGGAAGCGTTGCTGCCGCCGTCTTCGACACTTTTATAATTTTTATTTTTACAACAAGATTCTGCGGAATGGTATGTGTTGGATTTACTCTTACAGAATAAGATTGTGTTTGAGACACTGAATCAATCATGGGCATCGCTGATGAAATGGTTCCTTCCAAACGTTCCGCATCTGGCAAAATCACATCTACCTGTTTGCCAATTGATACATAAGGCTTGTCTTCGTAAGGAACATTCATTACAAAGACAAAACTTTTAGAATCGCTCATTACAGCAAGCTGTTCACCATCCTGTACATAATCTCCAGGCTGATGGTTTAAATCAGTAACATAACCATTTGCATTAGCGGAAATAACATTTACACCTGAAAATTTAAAGTCAGGATTAAGCCTGTTTACTGCATTGCCAATGGCCTCAGCCTCTTTAGTCTTTAATACAAATAAAGTTTTTCCACGATTTACATAATCGCCAATCTTTATGTTTACCTGCTTTATGTAACCATTTAGATTTGCTTTTATATAACTCTGCTGGAGAAACGAAGCAGTAGCATTCAACTCTATATATTCTTTTATCGGATCGAAACTTACGGATGTAACGGTAACGGGTGTACGTGTTTCAGGCGTGTCGCTTTCAGCGCTGGTGCTGTCTTTTTGCTTGCAACCGAATGTCACTAAACAAAGTATGAAGTAAAGTATCACATGTCTACCAGGAAACTGATCCAGAAATCTTATACGCTTCATTTAATAATATTATTGTTTGTATTATTCGTGTTCATACTATTTGTATTCCAGTAATTCAATTGATTTATGATTTGAAAACGCGAAATTATATTTTGAATAACCAAATTTCTTGAGCTTATATAATTGCTGAGCGCAAGCACATAGTCGGTTATTTTTATATCACCTGTCTCCAGTAATTTTCCATTTACATCTATTAATGTTTGCAGGTATTGTATTTGTTTGTCTATAGGTTCTCTAAGACCTTCAAGCGCTTTGAGCTGTTGCTGCAGTTGCAAAACTTGCTGGCGATACTGGGTCGAAAAAAAATCTCTTTGTTTTTGGCGTGTCCTTTCTTTAATATTAATTTTTGTGTATTGTAATTGTTTTTGATGACCATCGTAAATGGGAATGCTTAGGTTAATACCAACGCTTGTCCCGAAATTTTTATAAGGCGCAATATTAAAAGAACTTTGATAACCTGCATCGGCAAAGAGATTTACCTTAGGCCGGTAACCAACATCTATAAGGTTCTTTTCATTGATAAGCCTGAGGCTGTCAAGTTTATATTTTTGTAAAAACGGAGACCCGTTTTCTAAATAATTTGTTACTGCCTGCAGGTTTGGAGAAGATAGGGTAGAGGTGGTGGTATCTACGATTCCTGCCAGGTAATTTAATGTACCATAATCGTTTTTGTATAGGAGATCAAGCTGGTTGCGGGTTAGCTCTTGTTGCCTCAGGGTAACTAAAAAAGACAAATAATCAACCTGTCGGTAAACGTTTTTTTGCGTGAGTCTTTTTAAAACAGAATCTTCACTGGCAAGGAGTCTGATCACCTCATCGTTAAATTCCAGTTGCAACTGATCGCCATAGGCTGTGATGTATTGTGTGATAATGGATTTTTTTATATCCTGTATAGTGATACTGGAAGTGATATTTAAGGAATCACGCTGTAACCGCTGGTTATTAAATTGAAGGCTCAGATTTCTCTTGTTATAAATTTGTTTGTTAAGGGCGATCAAAGTAGAAAG
>JBBRSV010000110.1:0-16493 GCA_038245055.1 Chitinophagales bacterium
TAATCAACTCCTTTTTATCGTTTAGCATCAGCCTTATTACTAACAGGTTGCTCTTCAGCAGAGCCCGCATCCTTTTTAGCTGACCATCAAAATTCAAATCATAAATTGACAAAATCGCCAACTATTTTTGTCCACATTGCCTAATTTTAAGTTCCCTGACGACTTTAAGTACGTGCCTGAACATCGTACCTAAATAAATATGCTCATCAACACCAATGTAATTGAAAGTTATGCTGTAAGTATGGAAACAAAGCGCTCCTGGGTAATTATTAATGCAGAAACAAAAGATGAGGTTGAAAAAATTCTTTTTAAATCTACTTTATATCAATTTTGGACCTACGAAATTGACGAGTTGTTTGTATATGACAGTCAGAATTTTCGACTGCCAAAACTCGAATTAAATTAACCCGATGTTTTATTTTCAAGTTCAGTTATAAAGGCAGTTTGCCCGGTGTTTATTTTTTTCTTAGCCTGGGAAACAGTCAACCATTCACCTCTGTCTACTTCCGGAAAACTTTGCATGCTACCTGACTTTGGTGGCCATTCCATTTCACAATTATTTGAAAAAATATTTTTCGCATCTATATCTTTTTCCAAAGCCCAGGCAAATACTTTTTTGCCAGATTTAAGGCGAACAGGATTCAAGGGAATAAAATCACCGGAAAGCAAAACACCTGTTTCTTCAAAAAATTCACGGATTGCCGCCGGTAACGATTCTTCATTTTCATTTAATTCTCCCTTGGGAATTGACCACACTCCTTCATCTTTGTTTTTCCAAAAAGGGCCGCCCGGATGAACGAGGAAAACTTCTAAATCACCATCATTTTTCCTAAAAAGAAGTATTCCTGCACTTTGCTTGCTGCTCATCATTTAAATTTATATTTTTAGATTCGCCTTTTGGTGTTTTACTCTGATATCAAAAGCAAAAATTCCTTAAATCTTGTTAAATACCGTACTAAAAGCTTATTGCATAATATTCTCGTAAATAGTTTGTTTAAATTCACGAACATTTTTTAACTATGAAATCTTTCTCCTGTTTATCAATTTTGGCCCTGGTTTGTTTTATCACGCTAAATAGTTCTTGTAAAAAAACTAAAGATAATCCTTCAGTAACACCAAAAGATTCTACAACTGTAGCTGCAAAAGTCAAAGATTCCAGCCTTTCAATAGCACGGGATTTTTATTTATGGTATAGCCAAATTCCATCAACTTTTAATGCGCAAAGTTATGCTGATCCAAACGCGGTAATGGTAGGAATAAGGAATTACAGCAGCGAAACCGGCTTTACAGGGCCTGTTGACCGCTGGAGTTTTGGTGTTTTGAAAACCGACTGGAATCAATTGAGCGGCGGAATTGGAACAATAAATAATGTATCAACTAACGGCGATTTCGGCTTAGGTGTATTTTTCAGAGTAGAAGGTGATTTAAGAGTAAAACTCGTGGAAAGGCTTTCACCAGCGGGCATCGCAGGTGTTCAAAGAGGTTGGCGAATTATGAAAATAAATGGGAATCCTAATATCACTACCGCCAATTCCACCTTTATCGTGAACAGCGTTTTTTACAGCGCTACAACAACTTTCACTTTTTTAAAACCGGACGGCACATCGGTTGATCTTTCACTTACGGCTTCCCAATATTCCCAACAAACGGTTTATTTGGATTCGATTTATCATATCGGTTCTAAAATAATTGGCTATATGGTATTAAACTCATTTCTCGGCGATACAAGCCATATCTTCAGCGATTTTCAGCGTGTAATGAATAAATTTTCTACCCAAAGCGTGAGCGATATTGTAATTGATTTACGTTATAACGGCGGAGGGTATGTATCTGTGCAGGAGAAGCTCGCAGACTACCTGTCGCCAACTTCTGCAAATGGAAGTGTTATGATGAAAGAAACCTATAATGACAAACATCAAAATTATAATACTACGCTACATTTTAGAAAGATAGGCCCGTTAAACCCAAATCACATTTTATTCATTGTCTCCCAAAGTACAGCCTCGGCAAGCGAATTATTAATTAATAATCTAAAGCCATACATGAGCGTAAAAATTGTTGGGCCGACTAATACAGATGGAAAGCCAGTAGGATTTTTTCCAATTCCTGTAGGCGATTGGTACGTGTTCCCGGTTTCATTTCGTTCAACAAACAGTGCTAACTACGGAGGCTATTTCAATGGTTTTACGCCCGATGCCATCGCTGCAGACGGTCTTGATAAAAACTGGGGAGATCCAACGGAAGCCTCATTTGCAGAGGCAATAAAATATATTACTACCGGTACCCTGGTTGCTCAATCTTTACAACCTTATAAACAAGATCCTTCCGTTATATCCGGCAACGCCTTGCTGGATCAATCTTCATTTAAAGGAATGATAGATACCAGGGGTATGAAATAATTTATTATTGAAGAAACTTTAGCCTGTTATGAAGGTGAAAATGAATCGATTTTCCAGTTTCGTTCCAGAACCTGGGAAGGTTGTGAACTCAATGTAAATTTTGACCTTCGAAAGAATTCGCACTTAAGAAAGAAGATTCTATAAGAGCGTAATCTAAAAAGCCAAAATATTTTTTATCGCAAAAAAATTTCACACTAGTCCGCCTAAGTTTATTAATTATTAAAAAATGCCTGCTATTATCTTGACTCCTTTTGCAAAACCCTTTGTAAAAAAGAAAATGGAACTTCACGAAATTTAATTGGCACTTCAGGATTATCAGCATACTCATTCAACTGTAGTTGCCACCAACTTACTGTATTCCACCGATCCAGTTTATAACCAATATTTTTATAATCAGCCAACCATGTGAAACCGAATTTTTTATGGAAAGAAATACTTTTATCGTTTGGTAATGTAATGCCAGCATATACATTCCTGCAACCCTGGTAATTTAAAATTTCAAATAAAGTATCATACAAAGATTTGGCTATTCCTTTTCCCTGAAATTTTTCATGCACGTAAACTGAGCTTTCCACGCACCATTGATACGCGGCCCGTTCCCGGTGCTTTGTAGCGTAGGCGTAACCGGCAATAACGCCGTCATCTTCATAAACGAGCCATGGCCAATTCTCCTGGTACGTATTTATTCTAACTTCAAAATTTTGAATTGTTGGAATGTCGGTTTCGAAAGTAAAAGCGGTATTTAAAATGTAAGGTGTATAAATATTAAGAATGGACGCAGCGTCGGAAATGGTAGCCAGGCGGGTAGTATTCATGAAATAAATTTACAATACCCAGGACAATTTTTTCCCTTTTCAGAATTAGATATTATCAATTATTAGCCCGTAACTATACTATTGTTATGCATTTTTTCTGCCATTGTTATTCCACTAATTTGATTCCGGTCTTCGTAAATTCTATTTTTCGTTCGCGGTATAATTTTCCAGTCGTCATCTTAAAAGTCTTCTTGCTCATACTAAAAAACGAATAAATTTCGTCCGGCGAAGATTTATCATGATAAGGGAGATAACCGTCATTTTCCTTTAGTAGCCGCAACACTTTCTCACTTTCATCTTCTACACGGTTATAGCCTGGCTTACCGGCGGATACATCGATCCGGTATCCATGCTCATCCGCATCAGGATAAATTTTCTTTATAAAACCAGAAAACTGATCTCCTATTTCTATAGACCTATACACTTCATTAAAATGCAAAACGCCTGTATGCTTATTGTTAATAATTACTACGTAGCCAATATCGCTGCGACGATAGACCAGCAGGTCAACGACCTCCAACTCCTTCACCGTTAGTGTTTCGTTTGACAGGGAGGCATCAAATTTCTCAGTTGCCGCAATGCGCCCTGTTTGTTCATCCATTACAATTTTTACAAGATAAAAACCAGAAACTTGCATAAAATTTATCTGCCTGGAACGTGGGATAAATAAATCCTTCATGAGCCCCCAGTCGAGAAATGCGCCATGGGGAGTAGTGTTAACCACCTTCAACATTACAATATCACCAAGCACCCCCAGCGGCGTTTGTGTTGTAGCAATGGGCCTGTCTTCGCCATCGTGGTATAAGAAAACCTTAAGGTCGTCCCCTATTTTGGTACCGGGAGGCACAAAGCGCTTTGGTAATAAAATTCCAATATCTCCATCGTCAAGAAATACACCCATCGATTTTTCCTTGATCACTTTTAGGATATTGTACTCACCTATTTTTACCATATACAATAAAACTTATAATACAAAGATAAGTGAATCAATTGTCGAATAAACCGGAGAAATGTCTGTGATTCTAATTGAAATTATCAGCCAATAATTACATGTAAGCGGTACCGTTATATAATGAAAATATACTGATAAGATTTAATCAGTCCCACGCATTTAATAAACTGTGCACGATTATAATTTCGCCGGTATGGTAACTATTGTGATCGGCCAATACCAGTGCTTCTTTGAAAAGGGTTTGGCCATCGCCATAACTAAATGGTTTATGAAGATCATCCCCGGCATTATTTAGCAGGGCGATAAAAGAGAAACGGTCTTTATTAATTTGGCTCACGCAATTTTTCCATGAAGCTGCTTCTTTGGGGGCTGTCTCGTTTGGTCAATATCCATCAGGCCACGAAGGTGAAACATATTTCAGATTTGAAGAAAACTCCAAAATATCCCATTGAGCAATTCGGATATGCTCGGCCAACTGCCAGATGCTGTAAGGCAAATTGCCAGGCTTTTCACCTAATAATTTAAAAGGCATATTTTCCAACGCTTATCAAGTGGCGCATGAGCATTTCCTTTTTCAAGAAAGCTCACTAAATCCTTTATAAGCGCAATTTCGTTTGTTAGTATAGTTCCATTCTTTTTCATAAATAATTTCTACAGATACATCTTACAAATTAGAAAGAATATTGTTGATACTTCAAACAATTATCTTGGAAAATAATGAAATAAAAAAAAATTTAGCTCGTTATATTTAACAGAAGTTTTTATATAAGGCATGTTGTTTATAAACCTAAATGCCGTCTTATTATTGAAAGAATTATTAAGAACTTTAAAACCATCTGACATGAAAACAAATTCTACACAACAGGAAATTCTTTTGATTACGGGCACATCATTTTCTACAAGACAATGGTGCCAAAAAGATGATACAAAGCAAACTAATTATTCAGAAATAGAAAAGCTGGAAGATGCCTGCTGGAATGGTTTATTGCACGAAATGTTGCCAGAAATATGTGATCAGAAAGACAAAACTAAAAAACTCTTTTTATGGCAGGTTAAAGAAGGTAAATCTTTCATCGAATTAGAATTGGGTGAAACACCTGAGGCTATAGAAAAAGAATTTTCTATAGACCCATATTCTTTCCTTCATTTTCAATCACTTTCCTGAAGGGCTAATATTTTCTCTTTTTCCTTCATAGCATGCCGGTAGCCTATTTCAAAAATAGTGTCGGCATTTTTTGTGTCGAACATCCCAAAGTTAAAAAGCTCTGGCTCCATGAAAAGATCGCAGTGTTGGCCTCTTGAATAAACTGAATTTGCAATTGACATATGAAAGCATCTTTCAAGTACAGCCAATTTGGACAGGCGCATATTTACACCGGAAATTTCTTCCAGTTTATTTACATGCGAACCAATTATTTTATCACAAATCGTCATTAAAGGTTCTACCGGCAAATTGTTTAATAATGCCCCGTCTACCAGTGTGTGACTTTCCATTTCGACTGAATTAAAAAGCACAGGTACCGAAGCCGAAGCAATAAGGCGGGGAACCAGTTCGCCGGTTGAAAAGAATATAGTTTTATTGTGCGAGAAGTCCGTCGCATTTACAAAGAGCGGCATTTTCAATCCTTCAAAAGAATTGTGAGGAATATTTGAAACCAATAATTCGCGAATCGCTTCCATTGAAAAAAAACCGGCTTTTCTCCATAACAAATTTGAAAATCCAAAATAGCTGTTTCCCTTTGTCAGCGCCAAAATTTCATCTGTTGATTTGCCCTGGGCATACAATGCTCCCAAAATAGCGCCAACACTTACCCCCGAAATAGCATAAGGTTTAACGGTTAATTCGTCCAAGGCTTTTAACAATCCAAGGTGAGCAAAACCTCTTGCTCCGCCGCCACTCAACACCACACCAATTTTATTCATAAATTATTTTTAGGGATATGTTCATTAAAGATCCAGGATTGCGTTTTCGGCAGAACTTGCATTGCCCAGTGTATTGTTAATAGCTCAACCTGTAAACATATTCTTGTGATTGGTGACAAATAATATCATTTAAAATAAAGGTAAGTCAACCAATATTTATTAAAAAAAATTGAGTTAGATGCAACACCTATCCTGCGAAAATTCTTAAGTATGGTATTTTTTTCAGGAGGTAAATTACCGCGTAGGAGATGCTTAAACATAGGATGGCAATTAACGGAATGCTTAAGGCCGCTGGCATTACTGAATAAGTAATTCCATTCTTAAAAAGAAGATCTAATATTAAAATATGCGCAAGATAAATACCATAACTGTGGTCGGAAAGTTTATTGATCAAATTATTGAAAGATGCCGGCAATCTCAGGCGGCTGTCTTTAAACACCAGGTAAACGCACACACATGTAATTGCAATATTGGGCATAAAATTATCCATATAGTTTTCATTCATCTCATGGGTAGACGCAGATAAGTTGAAAGTTCTGATACACGTGTAAGTAATTGCTCCGATAAAAATAATCATCCAAAATACAACATTGCTTTTTCTGGATCTTTTAAAAAGAAAATTACCCAAAACCATATAGCCAAGGAAACCACTGAAATAACTTATATCAAAACTAATATCATACTTATCCCAAATTGGTTGAATAACTAAAAATAAAAACCATAAAGAAATAAAAAAGATTTGTTCAGTTTTATTATCATGACGGACCCATTGGTTGAAGATTGGGACTAGAAAATACATTCCTAAAATCATGTATACGAACCAGAGATGCACTGCTGTACCACTTGCCAGTTTGCCGGCTACTAAGGCTACCTTTGCATGAAGGTCCATTTGATGTTGGAATAAGTCGGCACCATTATAATAGAAAAGATAAATAAGGCTCCAGAAAGCAAACGGAACGACAACACGCCTAAATGTTTTACCAAGAAATATTTTTAGATCACCGCCGTAATTATTAAGTGCAAACGTACCGGTAAGCATCACAAACATAGGCACACACCACCTTACAGCGGTGTCATACATATTGGCAGCCAGCCAGGAATGAAAAGGAATAGTAGCAAAATCATCCTCCGCAGAAACACTTACATGCAGGATAATAACAGCCACAGTTGCTGCAGCTCTAAGACTATAAGCCCACTGTAACCTTGCTGGTTCGGACATATTTTATAAGATTTTAACGCTGGTAAAACAAAACAAATTCTTTACGGAAATAAAGTGGATCGATTTATATTATTTCAGTATGTTGACTTGTTTTTAGTTATTGTACCCTTCCTTTTTTGATGCGAGAAAAAACCCAATTTCTGCAAGTTGCACCGTTCCCTTTGATGCTAAAATTGTGAAGCGAATTTTACCAGCATCTATTTCTTTAAAGCGTAATAAGCGTTTATACCCTACCGTTGTAAATTCATCTATAGCTTTCCAATTTGTTCCATCCCAATATTCTAATAATGCTTTTATGATTCGCTGCCCTGTGGCAATATTTTCCTGGAACAACGCACGATCGATTTGTACCGCTTTTTTAAAATCAATGATTAGTGATTGGTTAACCTTTACTGAAATAAAAGTTGATAATTTTTTATCAGTCAGAGCAGAAGGCACATGTCCTTTTGCGAGATTGATTGCGAAAGTTTCATTTAGTATTTTTCTAAAAGCGGCGATATTCTTTACATCCGTTTCCGACAATAAACCGTCTCGATTTGGAGGAATATTTAGCAACAGCAAACTATTATGGCCAACTGACTGGTAATACAGATTTACCAACTCCTGCGGGGATTTTACTTTATCATTTTCGCTTGCATGGTAAAACCATCCCGGCCGGATTGAAACGTCAGTCTCTGCCGGTATCCAATATTTTCCATTAGGGTCGCCAACGTTAAGATAGGATGCATCAGCTTTTCCGGGGGCCATTCCTACTGTATCGATCATCGACCAACAAGTTTGACCGGCATTTCCTTTTTCATTACCCACCCATCTTACATCTGGGCCAGCGTCAGAAAAGATAACTGCCTTAGGTTGTAATTGCCTTACTAATTTTCAATAACCTCTAAAATCATATTCCATATTTTTAGCGTTCTCGCCTTTGGCGCCGTCAAACCAAACCTCTGATACTTCTCCATAATTACTCAATAATTCTTTTAGTTGATTCTTATAATATGCGTTGTATGCCGGGCTGCCGTAAGATGCTTCATGCCTGTCCCACGGTGATAGGTAGACGCCAAATTTTAATCCATATTCCCGGCATGCATCTGCAACTTCTTTTACAACATCTCCTTTGCCATTTTTCCATGGACTATTTTTTACAGAATGGCTCGTAAACGCCGAAGGCCAAAGACAAAAGCCATCGTGATGCTTGGCCGTAATAATGGCCATTTTGAACCCGGCATCTTTTAAAGCTTTTATCCATTGCCTGGCATCTAATTTAGTTGGATTAAAAATGGATTCAGATTCTGTACCATCGCCCCATTCCTTATCCGTAAATGTGTTTACCGTAAAATGAAGGAACGCCGTTGTTTCCATTTGCTGCCATATCAATTGTCGGCTGGCAGGCACAGGTAAAACCTGGGAAGAAACTGCGATGATATGAATGAAAGAAATTAATGAACTGATTAAATATTTATTCATGATGGTAAATATAAAATCATCCTTTCAATAAGAATAAATTAAAAAAAATTCCTTTTGAACAGAGACAGTTATTTACCAATAAAATATTTAAAGCCGATTCCAAATCCATACAAAATACTTGAATTCAAATTTGCATTAATTGAAAAGCTGTTGCTCTTTCCATCGCTGGTTACTAACGGAGTTCCATAATTTTTGTTCTCATAACAATTAAGTTTTAGAATACAAATCAAATTACTTTTCAACTTTGAAAGAATGCTTCTTTTTTGTTTAACAGCCAATTACCATAAGCAAATATTGAATTGATTTCCTCATGCAGCGTTTGTGAGACTTGTGTACTCTTAAAAAAATCTTGAAAAGCCTGGTGGTAAAAATTAATTCAGGATTTGTATGCTTTCTAAATTAAATCCTCCTGTCACAAAAAATATTTTTATTAGATTTTCCCCCGCTGGTAAAAGGACATTATTTACCGCGACCTGTTGCCATTGATGGAAGTTATTCTCTGCGGGAACTTGAATATTTTTATTCACCAATTTACCATTAACACTTAATGAAATCTCCCCATTTTTGGTGCCAGGCACCACCATAAATTTGAAAGTATAATTCGCACTTTTACTAACATCGATCGTATAACTTAACCATTCATTATTTTCAATATTGCCAACATAGTAATAGCCTGTCTTCAAAGAATCTTTATAAATATCAACACCATCATTTCTATAAACGCGGCCACGGTTTCCGGCGCTATTAACACCCGACGTGCGGTAATTGGCTGTATCCATATCAAAATATGCAACGCCATTTCTTCCCAGGTCATAATCGGCAGCAAGTATTTCAATACTGTCTTTTAATAAATGGACCTTGTACGGAATTTCCGCATCAGTAAATGGCTGACGAAACAATGCATCAATTACATCTTTATGAAAAATATTATTTTCAAATTTAGTGGCTGATGCAAGTTCCATTAAACCCGTATAAGCAGTATTTGCAGCAAGTTTTATTCCTTCGCCATTCATATAATTTTTTAGCGAATCATAATTGGTGTTTGATTTAATTTCCAAGGGATTATTAGATCCAATTTTTTTCAAAGGCCACATTGCCCAACCAATATTATTTTTTTCGAGTAGCCGTATTTCTTCGGTATACCAAACGTTAGAATTCTCACCAGTTTCGCCCAACCAAACGGGCACATTATATTTGTCGCGCGCGTCGATTATTCGCTGGATATTTTCAGGCTTATTAAAATCCCAATACTTATGAAAACTCAATACCATGTTTTTATCCCACGGCGGTAATATTCCGCTATAATTATTTCCCCAGCCATTTCCTTCAATGATGATGATATGGCTTTTATCTACTTCGCGAATTGCAGTAGTGATGTTCTTCAATAATTTTTTTAAAGGCCCATTTACAGATTCTTTAAGCCCATTCCGGTCATTTACCGAATCTGCAAAACCCCAATTAGGTTCATTCAAAATATCGTAAGCTCCAATCCATTTTTCATTCTTATAACGTTCTGCTAATTTTTTCCAAAGCGCAATTGTTTTTTCCCGGTTTGCTTCGCTTTGCCAAAGCGAAGGCTTTGTATTATCCCGGTCAGAAATATTTAAATCATTCCCCTGGCCACCGGGTGCCGCGTGCAGATCTAAAATGAGGTACATGTGGTTAGCGGCACACCATTTCAATAAGCTATCCGTTAAAGCAAAACCCTTATTTAACCAGGTATTTTTTCCCGGGATTTTTTCTTCTTCTACCGGTAATGTAAACAAGTTATAATGCAATGGAAGCCGCACAGAATTAAAGCCCCACGCGTGCATAGAATCGATATCAATTTTACGAATAAAATTATTGAGCCACGCATCATAAAATTCCCTGGTTTTCGCGTCGCCTATTACATTTTCAATACGTTTTCTTATGCTATGTTGCTGTGCATCTTTGTATATCCCAAGCATATATCCTTCCTGCAACATCCAGCCACCAAAACCCATACCGCGCAGTAGTACATTTTCTCCGTTTTCATCTACAATTTTTTTTCCGCTGACTTTTAAGAAGCTTTGTGAATAGGTAATATTAAAGAGTAAATTAAATAATAAGAAAAGAAATATAACTGCCAATGTTTTTGTAACCGACTTTTGTTGGCCCATAGAAATCTTTTTAAAAATTAATTGCATAAAATTTCGATTTGCTATTCCACAGTTGTAGCCATGAAAGGCAAAAAATAATTAAAAGAATTGTATCGATTGGTGTTATTTGAGTTGAATTTTCGTTGCCAATATAAACCTAAAATTTCCCGTTGGAAGAAAATAATTTTTAGAAGTAAATACACTTCCCGAATACAGAGCATTACCGGTAATATTTGCGGTCAGGCTCCACTTGCCACTGTTATAACCAATTGCTCCTTTATAAATAGCACTAGGAAGCACAGTTACCTTATGCGCCTTATTAACTGAGGCTTCCTCGGTGGAAAAATTTACATCCACATTGCCTATGAGAGAACCTGTGATAAAAAAATACTTATCTATAACTAACGTATAGGCATACCCGATACCAGGGCCAACGCTTATAAAATTAATTCTATTGATGCCAGCCTGAGAATAGAGACTGTTACCGACCGTTGGTACAAGAGCGCTGTCGCCTTTAATATTCCCATAATAAATTTCTGCGCCGTACAGTAATGATCCGGCGGATTTAGTTTGCCAGTCGTTTTGAGTAATCGCTGCACGATAAGAAAATTTAGCGGAGTTGGGCACACGATAAACTGAGAGGCCTATTATATTTCTTTTAAAATCCGGCCGCAAATAATAATTAGATAAATTGAGGCCGTTTTTATTTTTAGGATCAAGATAATAACCTTTCCTAAAGGTTCCCAATAAATCAACTGCCCATTTTTTTGGAAAAATATGAAACTGCAAGTCCAGGCCCTTTGTTGTACCCCTGCCCTTTTCCTTATTAAGAAATTTAAAACCATAAGACAAATTCAAGGTGTAACTTTTATAAGTTGCTCCCAGGCCAAGATTCAATTTTGAATTCGTTTTATAATTAAGCTCCGGTTCGCCTTTTGAAGGGACTGTGATTGGTGCAAACTTTTGTGAGGTAAAAACCCGCAGCATTAATTTATCAGGATAGGTAATATAATAACCGTTATCAACGGATTCTTTTTGCTGCGCATAAATATTGTAAGGTTTCAATAGCAATGTAAAACCTACGATAAACACTATGTAGAAATATCCTTGATACTTTTTCATCTTCTTTAGTTTTTGTTTATAAATTAATTATAACTAAAGACAAAAATATATTTGTTATTCAATAAATTTAAATAAATAGCTATTCTTATTTGGAATAATTTTTATTCATTAGGCTCTAATGGCATCAAATGATGATATGACTGACAGGGCAATGCTGAAATAAAAAGGCTGAACAAGTTCCTGGATATCTTGTTCAGCCTAAAAATAATATTGTACTATTTAAGTTTTGCTACCTCATCGTTATAAAACTTTACAGTTGCAATCACGTCTGGAAGACTGTGGTACCAGTTTGATTCATGTTCCATTGAGAACATACCACTAAAATGCTGCCGTTTTAACTCCTGGAAAACAGGCGCAAAATCGATGACACCTTTTCCAACAATTGTATCTGCTGCTTTAGGATCATCAAACTTTACGATATCTTTTAAGTGTACGCCATATACATGGCCAGCAAGCTTTTTCAAACACTCAACAGGATTTAAGCCGTTGCGCGCCCAATGTCCTATATCAGCGCAGGCACCAATATTCGGATGACCAACCATAGCCTCCAAAACAGAGTCAGGATTAGAATAGGCATTGGGTTTTGGATGGTCGTGAATGGCAACTTTTATTCCGTAGGCACCGGCCATGCTATCCACCATGTCCCATTGTGTTTTAATAGGCTCAGCCGTAATATAGCTCAGTCCGAATTCTTTTGCAAGGTCAAAAGCCTTCTTCCATTCTTGCCTATTTTGAGGAACTATTACACCCATTGCAACGATGCTTATTCCTTTTGATTGAAGTAGCTGTTTAATTTTAGCTTTACTATCGTCTGACATCTTTATGCCAAAGCTATCTTTCATGCCTGCACCGAGAGGCTGGCCCCAATAAGCTTCAATATATTTTACGCCGGCGCTATCAACTTTATCCAAAGCGTCGGCAAAAGTAAAGACTCTGAAAGTCCACATTTGTACGCCTATTTTCCAATTTGCCGTTACATTATTTGTGTCGACGCCAGTTGCGACAGAAGTAGTAGAAACCGAAGTTGAATCGGTACTAGATTCCGTTTTTGAAGTGGTACTATTACATCGCGTGAGTGCCATCATACTAATACATGTTAAGAGATAAAAAGCAATCTTTTTCATTGTGTGGTTTTTAATTTTAATCAAGAAAAAGCAATATACTTATTAATGAATAAAACTGTTCAGGAAAAAAGATTGGCCGTTATGAAAAGAATTTAATTAGAAGTGCAGATTGTAACTTATTATTCGGAACCGGGCAATAATCTATCAGGCAATTGCTTACCCGCATTAGCACCCATCTTTTTGAGTTCTTCAATTTTACCGATTACATTTCCCCGCCCGGTAGATAGTTGCTTTAAAGCAGTTTCATAACTGTTGTTAGCCTCATTTATTTTTTTACCTATCGTTTCAAAACTGTCAACAAACAGCGCAAACTTATCGTACAGCGAACCAGCTTTATCTGCAATTTCTATTGCGTTTTTATTTTGCTGCTCTACCTTCCACAAGTCAGCAATAATTTTAAGCACTGCAAATAAATTTGTCGGGCTTACCAGCAATATCTTTTTATCGTACGCATATTTCCAAAGCTGCGCATCCTTTTTTACGGCTTCCAAAAAAGCCGGCTCAATGGGTATAAAAAGTAACACATAATCCAAAGCAAGGGCATACCTGGGATAATTTTTCGCAGATAATCCGTCAATATGAATCCGTAAACTGCGAATGTGCTGAAGTAAAAAACGCTGCTGATCTTCCTTATCTTCCTGACCAATACAAGCATCCCAAGCAACCAGGGAAACCTTAGAATCTATAATGATTTTACGTTCATCCGGATAACAAATAATTACATCTGGCTGAAGCCCATTGCCGTGTTCATCTTTAATTACATTACCCGCATTATCCCGAATAAATTCCTGCAAAAAATACTCGCGCCCTTTTGTAAGCCCGCTGTTTTCCAACAAACTTTCCAAAATCATTTCCCCCCAATTACCCTGCATTTTATTGTTGCCCTTTAGTGCTGTGGTTAAATTATTTGCTTCTGTACTTACCTGTTGCGTCATTATAATTAACCGCTCTACTTCTTTGCCCAATGAAAATCGCGCCTTGGATTCTTTATCATAAGTTTCTTCAACCTTTTGTTTAAAGTTACCGATATCGATCTTTAAAGGATCAAGAATCGCCTTCATTTTTTGCTCGTTTAATTCAGTAAATTTTTGCGTTTTTTCTTCAAGGATATTTTGCGCGAGATTTCGAAATTCAAACTTGAAATTTTCTCCCATTTTATCAAGCTCGTACTTCTGTAAATTCAATTTTTCCTGTACAGATTCAACTTTACTTTCTGCTTTAACTGATCTTGATAAAAGAGCATCCTTTTCATTTTGTATCAGCTTTTTTTCGTTTTGAAGTGCAGTTGATATACCTGATTGCTGCGATAACCTTTCCTGCAAAACAGCTTCCCTTTGCTTAAGAATAGAACGATAAAAAAAGTAGCTAAATAAGAATGTAATAACAACGCCTGCAGCAAAGTATAAAACCATTAAAGCCATTTATATATTTTGCACAAAGATGATAAATCAATAGAAATATCAGGATAAGAAGAAAAATTAATTAGATAAAATTAATATTTTAAAACATTTCCGGAAGCCAGCCAACATCTTAAAACCAAGGCACGTCATCACATAACTCAATTACAATATGCAGAATGCGGCCCTAATTTTCTATCAATACGATGCGATTAAAATTTTTTAAAGCTCCCTCTTCAACAAATTCAACATCACCTCCACTTTCAAAAACCTGCCCAAGAATTTGATCTACTTCGTCTTTTATAAAAAATGAATTATTTGAGGCAAAGTCTGGCTTAAAAAAAGATTGATAATTCTCAGTCTTTATAAGATTATCCTTAAAGTTCTTTTCCAGGATTAATAGTTTGCCTTTGTTTTGCATCGCTGCTTCCAATACATTTTGAACACCAGTTGCTAACTTATTTTGAATTTTTGCCTTTTCAGCTTGTTTTAATAAATGCTGCAGTTTCACTTTTTCCCAATGGGAAATAAAATGATCAAGCACGCGGCTTATTTCTACGGGAGAAACAGCCTCATAATCTCCATGAATGAATTGCACAATATTTTTCTCATTCTTTGTAATACTTTTAAACCGCGCCAATACTTCTTGCGCACCCATGGTGAACAATGGCAATGGATATGAATCCAGCACAAGCGAAAGTCCCTGGTCCATTTGAACAAGGAATTTATTTGAAACGGGTTCCGCCTTTATATCTTTATTTAAGTTATCTTTTTTAATTGATTCCTTTTGATAGATTTCGTCATTATTGCAGGTATTGGATTTAATAAGTACTAGTTTGGAATTATTACCCAAATACATTTTTGATGTTTTATTACCCAGCAAAAGCACCAAATATTCAATCCCCTTTTTTTTGCAATGCACTAAGTCGCGAACTTTAAAAAGCTCATCCACCACTATCTTTTCCTCCATAAATACATCCAGGTAGTAAACTTTTTCAACTACAGGTGAAACAAAAATTGCGATACTTTTTTTATGCGTATTGTAGTTAAGATTTCGAACCAGGTTTTTTAATTTAAAAATAACAGGCATTGTTTTTTCGCTTGTGTATTTAGCATTCAGCGTCGCTTCTATCTTATCAAGAGCGCTTTTCAAAAGATATTCCAAATCTTTTTTTAAAGTTATAACCGGCGTAAAAGGCATTACCAAAGAAACAAAAGGCTGAAATTGAACCGAGGCAAGTTGTTCGCGCTCTGGATTTGACGGTGCTGGTTTAAGTAAGTCCATTGAAACATTTTTAAAGCTTGAAAAAAAACTGATCGGTAGTTAAGGGTGGCTGATGAAATTATAATTCTTAAAAAATAATTTTAAAACATTAGAAGACAATAATCAGCATCACATCTTAAATTTCCTTACTACAAAAGCCAATAAATTGAATCATACAATAAAGATATAGGTACCTTGATGATCAACCAATGATTGTTATCATTAATATAGCTGATAACCCTCAAAACATATACCACGTTGTAGTTTTCCGTCCGTTCAATAATGTTAAATTCAAGTAAAGCAAAAGTGATCCTGTAAACCTGATTTCAATTTGTTTAAGTAATATACTTAAATAAAAACTAATAATTAGGCGTACTTTTTAGAAGGATATTGGGCAATAAGCCGTTAGTCGTTTCAAATAGGTTGCGCACTTAGTTTTAATTTTTATTTTTTAAATATTTCCTACAGGGTACAGCAAATGATGCACCTACAACGAGCGTAACTAAATGAATTTTTTTGCAAAAGAAAAGGCCTCGTTACATGTAACGAGGCCTGAGTGGGAGCACACGGGTTCGAACCGCGGACCCTCTGCTTGTAAGAAAGAAAAAAATCTTTATTTAACTTTACTTAGTTGAATGGATTTTAACTTAAAGTATTCGATTTCAATTTGTTGCACGATAATTGCTTTTTCAACTGA
>JBBRSV010000111.1:0-16443 GCA_038245055.1 Chitinophagales bacterium
AGAAGAGGCCGAAAACTATCCCGCGTAATGATTTTTATGATCATAAAAGACGCGGCTAAGAAAGCAGGCATTTCTAAAAGTATTTCACCACATACTTTCAGACATTCATTCGCAACACATTTGGTTGAAGGAGGCGCAGACCTTAGAGCCGTTCAGGAAATGCTGGGGCATGAAAGCATTATTACCACTGAGATTTACACGCATCTGGACAGGGAATACTTGCGCGACACTTTGCAGCAATTTCATCCTGCGTATAAATAAAAATTAAGAAGATTTATGTTGAAAATAAAGACGAAGAAAACTATTTTCTTTCCAGCAAAATCTCACGTGCCTGGTATGAATTTACTTCGGGTGTATTTTTGACCCTACTCCGGTAATTTTTGAACATGCTCATCCATTTAAGTTTTAGCACACCAAAAATTCCTTCTTTTACAATACCCTTATTCATTTTAGAAATTCCAAATTTGCGGTCAACGAAAGTTATTGGAACTTCTTTTATTTTAAAGCCCAACTTCCAGGTAGCAAATTTCATTTCTATCTGGAAAGCGTAACCTACAAAACTTATTTGATCGAGATTAATAGCTTCGAGAACTTCACTTCTGTAACAAACAAATCCGGCAGTAGGATCCTTAACCGGCATGAAAGTTATTACTCGTGTATAGGCAGATGCTCCTTTCGAAATACCGACGCGTATTAAAGGCCAGTTTTTTACATCCCCTCCTTTTACATACCGTGAACCAACTGCCACATCAAAACCCTGGTTTTTACAAGCGTCGTAAAGCCTGTCAAGGTCACGTGGGTTGTGAGAAAAATCGCAATCCATTTCAAAAATATAGCTATAACCTCTCGCGAGTGCCCACCTAAATCCCATAATGTAAGCAGTACCAAGGCCTAACTTACCAAATCGTTCTTCTAAAAACAGCATCCCTTCATACCGGGGAAAAAGGCTCTTTACAATAGCTGCAGTTCCATCAGGAGAGCCGTCATCGATAATAAGCACATGAAAATTTTGCTGTAGAGAGAATACCGTTTCAAGTATCAACGCCACATTTTCTCGTTCGTTGTAAGTAGGTATAATGAGAAGTTTTTCCAAAAAAAATAATCGTATTTACAATGAAATTACAATTTATCTTCAAAAAAGAAGTTGCAAAAGAGTTAAACGGCCGAATTTTATTTTTTTAGAAGCGTGCGATTTAATATTTCAGTAAGTTTTTGTTTTGTATGCAAGGGAAAATCGCCTTTCATCATCCAGTCATAATATTGGGGCTCTGCTTCAAGCACTTCGGTAACGGGTCTTCCTTTGTGTTTTCCAAAATTAAATACTTCTACATCATTGTCCATTATGAAGCGACGGGCAAAATCGACGAATTTTTCTTCTCCTGTAAATTGCAAAATCGTATCTAATGTATTTCCTAAATGTTCGTATCTCGTAAGCTGCGCTTCTAATATTTCCCACGTTGCTGTTGCATCTGCTTCAGCGGAGTGCGCTTCCAGTAATTCTTTTGCACAGTAAAATTTGTACGCTGCTCCCAATGTCCGCTTCTCCATCATGTGAAAAATGTGCTGCACGTCAACCATCCTGCGGTTGGTCATGTCTATGTTGATACCAGCTCGTAAAAATTCTTCCATTAACAATGGTATATCAAATCGATTGGAGTTATAACCAGATAAATCTGCGTCATCAATAAACTGTTTAAGCTCGTTGGCAACCTGTTTAAAAGTAGGTGCATCCTTTACTTTCTCGTCCGTAATTCCATGAATCTCCGAACTCGCTTTTGAAATCGGCATTTGTGGATTTAATAATTTCTGTTTAACGATTTTCGTACCGTCAGGAAGCACTTTTATTATGGCAATTTCTACAATCCGGTCCGTGGAAAGATTCATGCCGGTTGTTTCAAGATCAATAAAAGCCAGTGGTCGTTTTAATTGTAAAGCCATTTTAGTTTTAAATATTTAGAGATTATAAATTTTACTTTATAGTGTTGAACCTAACGTTTTCAAAATATCAATTCCTTCGTAATTTCCGCTACTCATAAAAAGAAAACTTGCATTGGCGCGATCAATGGCGGCTAATTTTTCTGCCAGTTTATTTTTATCTGTTATAACTATAAGGGTTGATTTTTTAAAGCCATCCATTACAGCCTGTGGCGCAAGAGGAGGCATTCGTTTTAATTCCAATGCATGATTACTGTAAAAAACAATTCCTTCATCAGCATTATCCATAGCACCCGCATACTCCCTCATAAATTTTTCATTGAGGCTGCTGAAGGTATGCAACTCGAGTACAGCTACCAGTTTTCTTTCGGGGAATTGTTGTTTTACCGCATTTATACTTGCTACTACTTTGCTGGGTGCATGAGCAAAATCACGATACACATTATATTGTTTCGTTGATGCCAGCAATTCAAGTCTTTTAGAAGCTCCGGTAAATCCGGCAATACCATTTGCAAACTCAATATCAGTTAAACCCAGTTCTTTACAAACATGCCACGCTGCCTGCAAATTTAAAAGATTATGGTTGCCAAAAACCTGCAACCGCGTTTTTTCTTTTCCAATCATCACGCTGGTAATGCCATTTTCTATAAAAAAAGATGCCAACCCATAAGGAATATATTTTATATCATTTCTTAAATTATCATCAATTAATTTTTTCAGAATTGTATCTGTCTCATTATAAATTAATATCCCATCTTTTTCAATTTTTTCAATAAAAATTTTAAACTGCTCAAGGTAGAAATCAAACGTAGGGAAAACATTAATATGATCCCATGCAATGCCAGTAATAATGGCAATATGTGGAAAAAGAAAATGAAACTTTGGGCGTTTTTCTATCACACTTGCAGGATATTCGTCTGCTTCGCAAACAATTAGTGGCGCATTTGTAATCCGAACACTTTGTGCAAAACCTTCAAGCCTTGCGCCAACGAGATAATCAAAATCATTTTTTGAATGCTGAAGAACGTGCATAATCATTGCCGTCGTACTCGTTTTTCCGTGGCTGCCACCTACGGCCACTCTTTTTTTGTGCTCACTTTCTTTGTAAATATATTCCGGAAATGAAAATATCTTCAACCCTAATTCCTTCGCTCTTATTAGTTCCGGATTATCTGCCTTGGCGTGCATGCCCAATATTACGGCGTCAATGTCACTGGTTATTTTTTCCGGGAACCAGCCGGTTTCAGCAGGCATAATTCCTTCTTTGGTTAACCAGGATGAAGCAGGTTCAAAAATCTCATCATCGCTTCCGGTTATATGATATCCTTTTCCATGAAGTGCAATGGCAAGCTGGTGCATAACACTGCCGCCAATGGCTATAAAATGAATGCGCATTTTTATGGTATAATCGATTTAAATGCAGAATTTAACAATAGATTGAAATATATTTCGTTTTTGCAATAACAACTTAAAATGGTTGTTTTAAATTTGCTTGAGGATGCAAAGTAAAGTTTTAACCCAAAAGTTCATTATGAAAAAAGTTATTATCGTTTTTGTTTTGGCAAGTTCAATTATAATGAGCCTTGCATCTTGCAGCAGCTCCCGCAGAAGCAGAACAGGCTGCCCCATGACAGAAAATATTATTCACTGAGTTAAGAAGGCAGGCCTTAGCTTTGCATTATGGATTGGATACCATTGCTTAACGAGCAACAAATAGAAGAGATAAAAACAAATTCGTTACAAAAACCCCAGGTAATTTTTAAGCACAGCAGCCGTTGCTCTATAAGTAGCATGGCAAGACACAGGCTCGATAAAAATAATGCTCCTGAAGGAATAGATTTTTATTTTCTTGATATAATAAATCACAGGAACGTCTCTAACAAAATCGCGATGGATTTTGACATCCGTCATCAGTCTCCCCAGGTTTTAATTATAAATAACGGTACTTGCGTTTACAACGAAAGCCATTCTGGAATTCATATGGATGACATTATCGCCAATGCGGAAAAGTTATGACTCTGCCGGGCATTTAATTGATCACGTCGACTTTATATTTCTGAAATTTAATGAGTTACTCTTATCATTTATCTAAAAAAATTTCTATAATAATGCCTCTATTTGAAAAGCATTTTTTTTTGAATTCTTTTGTGTGCAACGCCTTATTTATATTTTAACCTGTAGACCAAAATAAAAGCTCCTGATTTGTGCTGGTATTATTCCCGGCCCCGGATATTCATCAGTTCTTCGTGTGAAATATGATTTGTCTAAAAAATTGTTTACGCCAAATTTCAATGCATATTTTTTGATTTTATAAGTAGCGCTGAAATCTAAAACTGTATATGCGGGAATATAGCCTGCTACCGGGTTATCACTGATTTTTAGATTCGTAGCATCTCCGTAGGCATCTCCAACATAACTAAGTTGCAAGGTTGAAGAGAGGTGCGTGTTATTGTAAATAACTCCAACGCGTTGAATAATTTTTGCGGCAGCCTCTACCCTGTTTCCTTTGTATTCACCCCGCGTATATTTTGCATCGATGTAAGCGAATGAATTAAAAATGCTAAGTCCCCGAACCGATTTTTGATTCAAATATTTCAAAAGATTAAACTCAATATATGTTTCAGCACCCTTGTGAACACTGGCCGCAAAATTTGTTCTATAGGCATAATCTTCGCCGGTTATGGGATCTTGTTTTACCACTTCACCAATCCTATTATTGTATTGCAAATAGAATAAACTAACGTCAAGGTTTAAATAATTTTTAACTGTGGTTCTATAGCCAATATCAGAATTAAAACCATAAGCATCTTTTAAATGACTGTCGATTTTCGCCGTTACTCCAAAAGGCTGAAGCTGGCTGTAATTAATAGGATTGTATGCCTGGCTTATGTTGCCATAAATACTGCCGTTAACTGAAGGTTTAAATTCCATTCCAATTCCCAGCAAAGTAAAGATTCTTTCGCGTTCGTCGTCGGCAATTTGCTTTACATTATCATCAGTTACATAACCGGTTGCTTTACTTTTTAAATATTCAAATCTTACTCCCGGCGTTATAGTGAACGACTTACTTAGCCTGAAAATATTTTCTATAAAAGGTGCTACATTAAGTGTTGTTAAATTTAAATTGTTTTCGTAGGGACCGGTGGTAGCTAAATTAAAATCACTGCCTGTAGTTCCTTCCCCGCCTTCTTCACGCTTAAACCATGCATATGAAAATCTTAAGCCGGCGGCGAAAGTAGCGTCGGTTTTGCCAAGCGCATACATTCTTGAAATTCGGGCTTCCGTGGCGATGCTTTGCATGTTCTCTTTCTCAACTTCACGGGGAACAAATTGATTTGTTGCGACATCAATTGTATCCAACACGCCAGCGCCACCATCTTCATTGCGCCAAACTAATGAACGGTTGCTAAAAATATAGGTCGTTTTTAGACTTAAAGTTGTATTTACTGACGGATTGAAATTAAAAGCAGTGCTGATAATATTCCAGGGACTTTTCAGCCAGTTCCGGGCCCGGATGGAGGTTTTTGGATCAGCATTAAAAAGGCTGTCGGTTAAACCTCCCGGCATTTGAATCCTGTTTCGAAGTAAAGAATATTCCACGCTGATATCTATTTTTTTTGAAGCGGTAAACTGCACTTTACCAAAGCCTGAAAGTTGCCACTGCTGGCTGTTTGGCCGGTATCCATCTAAATTTCTGTATTGAAGATAACCGTAAAAAGTTATGTTTTTATAATGGCCTCCAATGGCATTAAATGAATTGAACATGCCAAAGCTTCCCCCGGTCTGCGAGCTGGTAAATTCTACATTTTTATTTTTTGGAGCCTCCTCAGTTACATAATTTACCAGGCCTCCAAATTGTGCCCCAAATTGTAAAGAGGCTGCCCCTCTTACCAATTCAATTCTCTTTACTGCCTCCATTGGTGGCAGGTAATAAGCTTCATTATAGCCATACACATCGGCGCTGATATTGTACCCGTTTTGCCGGGTATTCATTTCAATACTTTGAGTAGGGTTTAATCCCCTGGTTGCAATTCCATTTGCAGTAAAGCCACTGCTTTCGGTTTCTACAATATTTAATCCGGGTATGCGCCCAAGAATTTGCCGCGTGTTATTAATGGCTTTATTTGCATCTAAGCTATCTACAACAATCACTTCATTTTTTTTACCGGCATAAATAATTCCTTCTTTCATTTCCAGTAAATGCCCAACACCATTTACGGTTCTGTATCCATTTACAAAAATTTCTTTCAGTACTTTAACGGAGTCATTTTTTTGTGCCGATGTTATGGAGAAGACGAACCCGCAAACCAGCGTCAGTAGCGTTTTATGTTTATTCATTATGTGCAGATTTAATTTTAGCTTATTTCATGCAAATGAATAATCAAATCAACTGATTAGTTTACGTAATTGGGAAAAGCCATTTACGAATAAAGGAAAAAAAGGAAGGGTTATAATGAAAGACAAAAAAAATCAACAAAAAATTATTGGTACTTCTTATTTATGAATCACTAAAAAATACGTTTAAATATTTTATGGGATTTACACATCGAAAATTAATTTTCTAATATAACGCAAAGGGCTACCCGAAGAAATCGATCAACAAATTAGAACCGACCCTATTAATATACAAACCAACTTAGCCCTTGGTTTTAAACCTTAATAGGGCAAACAAATTGTTAAAACACTTTACTGTCCTAACTTTTATCGATAGTAAGCCGTGATGCCCAAAGTCAAAATAATCTGGTTTCAGATTAATGGATACTGATAATTTTATTGCCAAAAAAATTGGCTTTCATTTTGTGTGAAGTGGAACGCTTTGCATTCGATTTTTAGAAAGGCTTACTTTCATATTTATAACGGCAAGGGACAAACGCGTTTAAAATAAATAAAGTTGAAATGTATCAATTACTTTCATTTTAAGAAAAAAATTAATAAAACAGTCAAAAACATTTAATTCGAAAAGCAAATAAATCTATAAATTTATTGCGCCAAAAAAGGAAGCGAGCCTCGAACTAAATCCCTTATTTATTTGATTATAATTTAAACCAAATCTTTAAAAATTTATGAACCAATCTTTAAAAATTTCGCAGCATCCAATAGTAATCGTACTTTCTTTTCTCATCTCTGTCACGATATTTAGTTGCAATAACGCTGCAAAAGAAAACAACAGTGAAGTAAAAAATGACAGCACGGCAATGAGCGCCGCTCCCGAATATTTTAACCTGCGGCCGGCCCTTGAAAAGCAATATGGTTATACACATGCGGTAAAAATTGGCGATGAGCTTAAAATTTCTGGAGCCGTAAGTATGACGGATTCTGGTGTTGTTATCGGGCCTGGCAATATGGAATTGCAAATGAAAAATTGCTATGGTGATCTGGAAAAAATATTGCAGCATTACCGTTACTCATTTGACGACGTATATGCAGAAAATATTTATACAACAAACATGGCTGAGTTCGAGCGGGTGTCAGGCTTTCGAAATACTATTTACAAGAAGCAATTCCCAACGGGTACCTGGCTTGAAGTAAAAGGCCTGGCACTGGTAAATCAACTAATAGAGATAGACATGGAAGCGCATAAAACGAAATAAACACCCTGATATTAATGCAGCTATCAAAAACTTTTGAAACTGAAAGGTTGATTTTAAAACCAACAACAGCAGATGATGCTGCTTTGATTTTAGAATTGCTGAATACTCCGAAATGGAAAGCGTTTATTGGTGATAGAAATGTAAATAATATTATAGAGGCGGAAGAGTATATCAAGAATAAACTGAGGCCCCAAATTGAAAAGCTTGGCTTTGGAAATTATACAATCATTAGAAACGCAGGCGGCGAAAAGGTTGGTAGCTGCGGCCTTTACAGCCGTGAAGGTTTTGAAGGCGTAGACATTGGCTTTGCCCTGCTACCAGCGTTTGAAAATATGGGTTATGCTTTCGAAGCGACTCATAAGTTAAAGGAAGCTGCTTTTGAAGAATTTCATTTATCTGATATAAGCGGAATTACTGCGAAAAATAATACCGCATCTCAAAATTTATTAAAAAAGCTGGGGCTGAAATTTGAAAAGGTAATTGACTTTCCAAACGCAACTGACGAGGTGCACCTTTATAAGCTTTCATCAGGAAAGGCATAACAAATTTTACTTAAAAACTTTCAACTGGAAGTAATTTTCAGGCAATAAAAATGTTTTTGTCAATGACCCTTTTGCATCAACCAGCTTAATATTTTTTGAAATCGATTAATAATATGCCAGGTAAAATATTAATAAAAACCGCGCAAACAAAAGAGGATTATCTTTTAGCCAAAAAATTAATTCTTGAATATGTAGCATGGCTCGGGATCGATCTCTCCTTCCAAAATTTTGATGCTGAGATGGCGGCATTACCGGAAATGTACAATGAACAAAACGGCGGTCTTTTCCTGGCATTCAAAAACAATGCAACCGTTGGCGTAGCCGGGCTTCGCCGCTTTTCAATAACTGAAAGTGAAGTAAAACGCATGTTTGTAAAAGAGGAAGCAAGGGGTTTTGGAATAGGAAAATTATTATTGCAAAAGTGTATAGAAACCGCGCGAAATGCAGGCTATAAAAAAATTAAATTAAATACCGCCGATTTTATGCAAACAGCTATTAAACTTTACACTGATAATGGCTTTGTGGAAATTCCGGCTTACCGGTATAATCCACACGAAGTTGCAAGATATTTCGAGCTCGATCTCGACAGGTTTCCAATTCAATAAACCGGGATAATGATTTGGGAGATTGCCAATATGAAATAGACTGGCTTAATTTTATACGCACAATGAAATGAATAAAAAACGTGTTTAAATTCAGTGGAATGGTTAAATATTAAGTTAAACATTTTAACGGCTAATTTATTTTATAAAAACTCCGACAAAGGCTTCAACTTAAATTATTTTTATTTTACATTTGTGGGGGGTGTGGACATCGATTCTTTTGACAGTTAAAACAATATTTATTATTTTCATGCTATATTGATTAGAGGGCATTAAATTAGTTAATAGTATTTAGGAGAGATTCATAAAAAGGAATCGCCCGGATTCATTAACCAAACTGCCAAAAGTACAAGATGTACAATACTCCTGATACCGGTATTAAAAATTTACTGCTGCCACCGCAAAATATCTGCCCTATCTCAATTCTTGTTTTATTGGCATATCCAATCCATGAAAAGACCGTGTGAATCGGTCCATAACTCCAATAACCATAAAAATAACCTTTGAAAGTTATAACCGTTTACAATTAAAAATAAAAGCGAATGGAGGTGCAGAAGGCGTTACAGAGATTAGAAAAAATAAATGGCGGTCATGCGGACCGGGAATTGCCTGTAAAAAATAAAGGGTCTCTTTCATTAATGTCCGCTAAATGTTGCATTTGTGGGATCGATGATGGTGAACCTATAGGAAAGGGTGAAGATTACGAGTACCAAACAAGCGATGAAAAATTTATCGCGATGCGCTGTACTTCTTGCGGTCTTGTGTATTTAAATCCTCGTCCTTCCGTTACAGACTTTGGGAAGATTTATCCACCAACGTATCATGCCTTTGATTTTTCGCCAAAAAATTACGGTATTGTGCATAAGATTCGATCAAAAATTGAAGCCGGCCGTTTTTTAAACCGTTGCCATAATTTGCCTGATGATGCTCGAATTCTTGATATCGGATGCGGCGATGGATTTCATCTTGATTTATTTCGGCGCTATGGCAAAAAGAGTTGGAGGCTGGAAGGTGTTGACATTGATAAAAGAGCGATTGATGCAGCAAGCAGTGCAGGATTTAATGTGCATCTCGGAAGTATTGAGGAAATTGATTTGCCGCAAAATGCTTATGATGTTGTTTTTATGATACAGACTATTGAGCATGTGGAAAACCCTGTAAACGTATTATGCGCAATTCGAAATCTTTTGAAAGAAGGAGGTCGCCTGGTAATCGTTACTGACAATACCGGATCAATCGATTTCGATTTATTTAAGAGCGGGTATTGGGGCGGATATCATTTCCCCCGACACTGGAATTTGTTTAACCGAAATTCCATTTCTTTGCTTGGCGAAAAAACAGGTTTTGAAATTGAAATCGTAAAGACTATATTGAGCCCGGTCAATTGGGTATATTCAATACATAATTTTTTGGTAGCCCGGCATAAATCACATCATTTGATCAATAAGTTCACGCTTAAATCAACCCTTTCCCTTACGGTATTTACGGCGTTGGATTTCATTTTGCAAAAATTCGGAAGAGGCGGCCTGCTGGAAGCCACGTTACGCAAACACGGCGAAGAAAATAAAGTTGATAAATCAGTCTGATGCTTGAACATATTCGTATTTAACAAAAGCGAAAAACTTTTACAATGGAAAAGCGAAAACCCATCGCCATCATAGGAGCAGGAATAGCAGGATTAACTGCGGCGGACTATTTGAGAAAACACAAAGAACCATTTATACTGTTTGAAGCTTCCGATAAAATTGCGGGACTGGCGGCAAGCTTCACCGATGCAGAGGGATTTAGCAATGACTTCGGTGCTCATTTTATCACCAATCGCCTTGCAAAAGCGGTAGGCGTAAACGATGAATGCATTATGGTGAAGCATTATGGTGAAGCAATTATGTTACGAGGGAAAATTTATAAGTATCCATTTGGGTTAATTGCTATTCCCCGGATGGTTTTAAGCATATTAAAAAGTAAATTCAAATTTGGCGGCGGCAACATAGAAGCCGGTTCAGCAAAAGAATGGTTTAGAAATCGTTACGGGCTTGCATTTTCCGATGAAGTGGCACTCCCCCTCATTGAAGCCTGGTCCGGAGCGCCTGCTGAAGATTTATCACCGGCCGTAGGTTCCAGTTTACCTGCTAGCATTATTAAAACTTTTTATTTAAAAGCAGCAAGCTTTTTTACCCGCCGCGCAGTAGCATGCGGGTACAATCGTGAGATGCCAGAAAAACCCTCAGTGTGGCATGTTTATCCCCGCGGTGGTGTTTCAACATTATGTAAAAAGCTCGCGGAAGGGCTGGAGGATTCCATCAGGCTTCAATCCCCCGTGCGCGAAATCATCACTGAAAATAATAAAGTGGTTGCCGTAAAAGTTAATGGCGAAACAATTCCTGTTTCAGCAGTTATCAGTACGGCGCCGGCTAATATACTTGCTAAAATGGTTTCGGGCACCGATGTCTTGAAAGATTTTTCAAGGTTTCGTTTTCGGCCTATGATTTTTATTAATTTTAAACTAAATGGTACCAATATATTACCGGATACAGTTTTATGGTTCCCGGAAAAGATTCATCCTTTTTTCCGGCTCACTGAAGTTACGCGCTCCATGCCCTGGCTGGCCCCGGCAGGAAAGTCCATTATAACGGTGGATATTGGTTGCGAGAAAGACGATCACTTATGGAACATGAGTGAACAGGATATCACGGAACTTTGCTTGCAACATTTGGAAACTACTTTTCCAGGATTTCGTGAAAAACTTATGGGAAGCAGCGTGATCCGAACTACAATTGCCTATCCCATATTTCTTAAACTATACGAAAAAGAGCGCCTCGAATTTGAAAAATCAACCGGTATAGAAAATCTTATAAGTATTGGCCGAAATGGTGAATTTGCCCACAGGTTTATGGAAGATATTTATTGGCGTACACAAAAAAAGATAAGACACTTTCTTGATACACGAAAAGAGAGAACGCATGTACAGCCATTAAATCAAGTGCCGGTTTGAAAAAAAAAATTAAAAAAAATTTTCACTGTCCGATTAAGCCTTGTAACCGTTTTTAAAGGATCAGGTAATATTTATTAGTATATCGCCGCTTTCAGACGATTACAGTTCTTCCGTTTTTTTATTCTAAATTAAGATCATAGGCTTATGATGTGATGGAAATGAATTGCACATCATGGTTTCATTAATAGAAAAATATCTGACCAATTAATGATTCTACCGCCGACAGACTGAAATTTTTGATAGTCATTGGCAGAGGGAAGGCCATAGTAGCTTGATTCGTTGGTCAATGGGGTAATGTAGACTTCATTTTCAATATTTTTCAATGCCATTGATAACATTCGGCTATAGTTTTCATGGGAATAAAAATAAAATGATACCAGAGAGCTTGTGAGCTTTTTATTTTCAACTTTTTCCTGGTAAGCTAATTTCCCCTCGTCTATCTGTTCGGTCATTAGATGAAAAGATATTCCCTGGGTTTGATTTTTTATTCTTGCCCAAAAATAGGGAAGCACTCCCTTATTAGCGGGTAAAAGTCCGCTGTGTCTATTAAGGGAACAGACTGCCGGAGTATTTAAAATTTCTTTTTTAAGAATATGGCCGACCATGACAATTAAGATATCTATTTCATTTTTTTTCACCCATTCAACAAATTCGGGTGCATTTGGATTAGATGTAGTGAAATAATCCATATGGTTAGCGATACATAAATTTTCAAACGAATTAAAATAGCCAAAAAATATCGATTTAACGATCAAAGATATCCTGGATATGATTGTAAATAATCCGAGTTTTATGAAGTTCGGCAAGCCAAATGTTTTCAGGTACCATTTGTAGGTATCTTCTTTTTTTACGTTGTAAAATTTTTCTTCGCAGTTCCAAAAGCCAGCAATGTTAAAGGAATTTTTGAAATCGTCGTTTTCAAATACCTTGTTCCAGGCATATAAAGCCCACAAAGTATCCTTCTGACATATTATTGCAATCTTTTTTTTTGGCATTTTTAAAGGCTACTTTATTACTAAAATAAGATAATTGTCTTCGGCATAATTATTATCTATAAGTCATCGCTGGGGGAGAAAGGTAAGATACTTCTTTTTGGATGTAGGAATCGAAAATTTTTTACAGAGAAACAAACTGAATAATCGAAAATGTATTGGGTTGAAAATCGCTCTGGATGGCGGGATTTTTTTCCTTATTACTCAACTTTGAATCAGAAATTAATACTTTAAAGCTTGCTTATTATTTTGTTTTGATTTTTAAGATCAGTAAGTAATTTTTCCCCGTTTTTTATCTGTTGAATTGGCGAAGATGATGGTTGATATGTTTATAATCAAAATGCCCCGCTTGCTCCCTCGCTATATTTAGAAACTTTCGAAATGCCTCTTACCCCGCCTTGTTTCAACTTTGAGTAAGAGCTGAACACGACGGCAGAATCCAAGGCCGAAAATAAAAGCTTTGCGTAATGCGACTTACTTCGTTTCTTCCTCCTTCTTTAAATCGAAGCTTAGGTCATTTCCCTGCACGGAAAGGCTAAGTGTGATCGTATTACCTTTTATTTTGCCTGTCACATGTGTCATTGCATCCTGCACGGGCACATCAAATGCAAGCGTATCTGCACCCACAACGCCGTTCTTAATATCAGAAACTGATCCATCCGGATGGGTGTCTTTGCCGGTGAGTATATTGCCCTGCACTTTAAAATCGTAAGCAACATTATACTGGTCCATCACTTTACCAGTCCAGTGGCCCGTAATGTCCTGTGCAAAGGCAACGGATATCATTAAAATACTAGAGAACGCAAGAAGAACTATTTTCTTTTTCATATAATAAACATTTAGGTTTTTGCAAATTAATAAACAAAGCCTGCTGATATAGCAGATGATGAAATTAGGATTGTCTTTTTAAAATTCCATGCCGTTCGCCATATTTTTCTTTGCACCCTTGGCCTGGATGACTGGATTTTTTATTATTACCAACCTTGAACCAAAATTTAATACATTAAAGCTGCTTATCATTTTGGTTTGATTTTTTAGATCTGCAAGTAATTTTTTCCCGTTTTTTATGCGTTGAATTGGCGAAGGTGATGGTCGATATGTTTATAATCAAAATGCCCTACTTGCTCCCGCGTCATATTGCCAAAAAACCAATGCACAAATTGGTTATCCGGGAATTGCCCATACTCGTTAATAAGTGAAATCCATTTTGTTTTTTCTGAACCAAGGTCTCCGCCCGCTTCGCTTATTTTGAATCCGGCACCCGTCGGTGAATTGCGGCTAAGTGGCTTTTCATCTTTTAGAAAATTTTTCAATCCTATTTTTCCAAACAGGCGGCCAATAAGTGCACGCTCATACTTTTGTTTTCCTAAAAACATTTCTTCAACTAAAATACAATGCTTCATCATTTGGTGAACACTCATTTTGCCCCATTGGGCCATGTTGTTTTCATTGAGTGAATGAATCCTGGTAATTATTTCGTCTCTTGTTTGTTGGTCGAAAACTGTCTTCATAAACGTTATCTCGTTAAAATAATAAAGAGTTTAAATTGTTAGTAACCTACAATTAATTTAATAAAAGTTGATAAGAATTTCGAAGGCACAAAAGTAAGAGATAGAAAGGCCTTCCGATCGAATACATATCATTTATTTGAAAAGTATTTTTTCTTAAAATAAAATTAATAGTTGCTCAATTTCTCAATTGCCTCCTGGTAATGTTGAAGCAAGACTTTCACCCTGTCGACAGCCCAGCCGTGATAATTATCCCGTACCAGTTCAAGCGTTGTTTTTAAATTTTCCGGCTTGCGCGATTCCCATGACAGTAATACGGCGCCGATCTTATCTTCTGCATTAGTGATCCTTTGCTGGTTGTTATAAATATCAGTGAGCAGCCCATAAGTTTCACTGCCGAGTTTGCCAATTGCGTCCTTTTGTTTTGCCACCTCCCATGCAACACTATTAAGGTCATGTTCCATAACTCCGGCTGGCGCTATGGTAATTAAAATCTTCGGAATATCCACTGTTCCATTTTTAATAAACGCGCTGGCATAAACCGGATAATACAAAGCAGAATCGATATATTTTAGTACCTGTAAATGATAATTGTATTGTTCCGTTTCAAGCCTTTTATTATCCATCAATTCAAGTTTTAGCTGGTGTAAAACTTCCGCATTTTGCCTGTCATCATGTATCTTATTAAAAATCTCGGTAAGTATTAAAGCCAGCACCACACTAAAAATAATCAGCATAGATTCACCCAGGTATTCTTTCCAGGTTCGCACAGTTATTACTTCCGGCAGAGGCTCTTTTCCAGGTCTCTTTGTCAATCCTGTTTGTGCTGGCGCAGCTTTTTTTTCTTCATCACCAACTTGGTTACTTTTATGGCCTGCTTCTTCCATATCAAATTTTTGTTCAAGATAAGCATTAAAATTATTGGTCTTATCGAGTTCAGATAAACAAAATGTGAATCGGATTTTGAAGCAGGTTACTGTATACGATAATTCTTATCTCCTACGGTCTTTGGATCGTTTACTTTATAGATGCTGCATTCTGGCTTCGTTTCCACTGCGTTAATTAACGCAGTGGAAACGAAGTGAACATACTCTAAGTACGAAATAAACAGGAAGTATCCATAACTAAGATTCTTAACTGCTGTTCGGCAATATTTGGCGGCATATACCGCTCACAAAAAATCCTTTTATACTAAAACTATTTTTTCAAAATCTTATTTTCACACATGGTATTTATGATGTAGTCATTCCCATGACGTTAATCATTGTTTTCGTGGTCACTTATCATAATATTATTTTTTTAGCATCGATACATTTACTATAATAGAATAATTTTATTCGAAATTTCAATTAGAAACTATCAATTTTTTATATGGAATCATTAATGCTGAAGGAGCTTTTTGTTTACGGTTCTCTTCGCGAAGGTTTTCAAAATACTTCTCATAATTACATTGCACAATATTTCAGTTTTGTATCAGGGGCAAAAGTTAAGGGTAGTTTAAACGACATCGCCGGTGAGCATTTTGCAACCCCGGGCGATGGCAGTTCTTTTATTGAAGGCGAATTATACCGCCTTAATGATGAACATGATTTTTCTTATGTGTTTGGCCAACTGGACGATTATGAGGGATTAATTAATGAGCAGGGCGAGCAGCCCTTATACCGCCGGGAAATAACTGAGGTATTTACTGATGACGGAGAAATTACACAAGCATGGTTATATTGGTATAACATGCCGGCATAAATGCTTCCGGCCTTCATTTCATAGTCAACGTACGACGGAGGTAAAATTCGGGGAATGGTCATAAGAATGAGTTTTAAGTTTTAAAAAATTCCTTTTTGTTTTGTCCACCCAAATTTCTTTCACATTCCTAATTTATAACGGGCGCGCCTGTACGAGAAACTTAATGCCGCCTGGTTATGTTCCTCACGAATATGATGAAAACCACATTTTTGTAGAAAATAATCTTTAACTATCACTATTTTATTTGTAAAAAGGGTGTTTTTCTTTTGTTTTAAAAAGAAGGCTGAAGTTTGGCTAAGATTGGCGATTGGTTACCTGCAAGGCTAAGGCCAGGCGTACACACGGCCGGTGATAAATATCATCAGCCCTTTAGAAGATATTGAGAAACTATTAAGACTCTGAAAAACTAATTTTGCTTCCAATCAACTAAATTCATTTCATGAAAAAGCAGGTCTTCTTTTTTCTGTCGTGTTTTCTGATAGGTCAATTGATCCTGGCTCAATCACCAGAAATATTAACTGTGAGAAAATATAGAGAA
>JBBRSV010000112.1:0-16200 GCA_038245055.1 Chitinophagales bacterium
ACTTTTTTCAAAAGATTAGTAACATCAAAAGGTTTGGCTATAAAATCATCAGCGCCGTATTCTGCAATAGTGGCGGCAGCGCCGGGGTGAGCAGAAAACATAATGACCGGAATATGCATGGTTTCTTCATTAGATTTCAATTTCCTGCAAATCGTTCTTCCATCATGCCCGGAAATGAGAACGTCTAACAAAATGAGATCAGGTTTAAATGTTTTAATTTTTGGGAAAGTATTTTCTCCTTTTGCAGTCACTTCTACTTCAAAGCCTTTCATGGTTAAAAGTATTTCCATTACCGATAATATATCTATATCGTCATCAACAACCAGAATTTTGGACATATTAATTATTACTTTAAATCCATGAATTACAAATCAAAAAAAAATCATCTTTGCTTCTTCAAAATTATCTTTGTCGCCTATTATAACGTGTTCAATCATAAAAATCGTATTTCTAAAATGAAATTTGAAAATCTAATTATTGTGATTGGTTATTTGTTCTAAAATTTCGCACAGACTTTTTAAAAGGTTTAGATAAAAGATTTACGAAATTCAAAAAAAATAAATAATTAAATTTTTAGCAGATTTTAAGCTTTATAATAACTGGTCTAAACGTCAAATTGTTTAATAAGCATCAAAATTTGTTCCGGAAACATAAATATGAAAAATATTTTCTAATTTAAAAACTACGCTAATTTTCCTTGTAGATTTTCAGCAACAGATTCTAAAAACTGTTCTGTATATAAATAATCTTTACCATGAGATACTTTGTTACCAACTATGCACACAGCAAGGTCTTTAGTCATCTTCCCACTTTCAACTGTTTCGATACAAACTTCCTCAAGTGTTGTACAAAAATCAATTAATGGTTGATTATTATCAAGTTTGCCACGAAAGGCGAGCCCTCTTGTCCAGGCGAAAATCGAAGCAATGGGATTTGTTGAGGTGGGATTTCCCTTTTCATGCTCCCTAAAATGTCGTGTCACTGTCCCGTGCGCTGCTTCGGCTTCCATAGTTCCACCATCAGGCGTTATCAATACAGAGGTCATCAACCCTAAGGATCCAAAACCCTGTGCGATTGTATCGCTTTGCACATCGCCGTCATAATTTTTACAAGCCCAAATAAAATTGCCGTGCCATTTTAGTGCACTGGCAACCATGTCATCAATTAAACGATGTTCGTAGGTGATACCTTCTTTTTCAAATTGTGCTTCAAATTCTTTTTCAAAAATATCCTGAAATATGTCTTTAAAGCGGCCATCATATTTTTTTAAAATGGTATTTTTTGTAGAGAGGTACAAAGGCCATTTTTTACTTAATGCCATATTAAAACAACTTCTAGCAAAGCCTTCAATACTTTTATCAGTATTGTACATACTAAGCGCCACACCATCTCCTTTAAAATCATACACATCAAATACCTGGGGTTCGCTTCCATCTTCGGGCGTAAAAGTCATAGTAAGTTTTCCGTTGCCTTTAATCACGGCATCTGTTGCACGATATTGATCACCAAACGCATGTCTGCCAACTATGATGGGAGCAGTCCAGTTGGGCACCAGACGCGGAATATTTTTAATTACAATAGGCTCCCGAAAAACCGTTCCATCCAGTATGTTCCTGATCGTTCCATTGGGGCTCTTCCACATTTGTTTCAGGTTAAATTCTTTCACACGTAATTCATCCGGAGTAATGGTAGCACATTTAATTCCTACGTGGCACTCCTTAATTGCATTTGCTGCATCTATGGTAACCTGGTCGTTTGTAGCATCGCGATGCTCCATTCCCAAATCAAAATATTGAATATCTAAATCAACATAAGGTAGTATGAGTTTATCCTTGATAAATTTCCAGATGATTCTTGTCATCTCATCTCCATCGAGTTCTACAACCGGGTTCGCTACTTTAATTTTTGTCATTTATTTAATAGTTTGGGTTATTAATTTCTCTAAATCTCCAATGATTATTTTCTTCCTGAATTTTTGAAAATTACTTCAATTCAATTAAGTAATAAAAACGATTTATAAATTTCTGATTACCTCATCGGCAAATTCGCTGGTTTTTAAAAGAGTTGCATCTTTCATCAGGTTATAAAAATCTATGGTTACTTTTTTATTTTTTATCGTCTTGCCTATACCGTTAGTAATGAGTTCGCCGGCCTCTTTCCAATTTATATAATCAAACATCATAACGCCGCTAAGTATTACAGATGAAGGATTCATTGTGTTGGTATTTGCAAACCTGGGCGCAGTTCCGTGGGTTGCTTCAAACACGGCGTGCCCGGTTAAATAATTAATGTTTGCACCAGGTGCAATACCAATACCTCCCACCTGTGCCGCCAACGCATCACTAATGTAATCGCCGTTTAAGTTCAAGGTGGCAATTACCGAAAAATTCTGCGGAGCCAATAAAGCTTGTTGTAAAAAATTATCAGCAATGGCATCTTTAATAATAATTTTCCCTCCAATTCCTGCAATCCTCATTTCCTCATTAGCAACTGCCTCACCGCTTTCCTTTTTTGTTGCTTCCCATTGGTTCCAGGTATAAACGTCATTTGCAAACTCACGCACGGCCAGTTCATATCCCCAGTTTTTAAAAGCGCCTTCGGTGAATTTCATAATGTTGCCTTTATGCACGAGCGTTACTGAAGGCATCTTATTAGCTATGGCATATTCTATTGCCGCGCGAATTAATCTTTCCGATCCGTCTTTACTTACAGGCTTTATTCCAAAAGAAGAAGTTTCAGGAAAGCGGATATTTTTTACATGCAGTTCATTTTGTAAAAAATCCAATAATTTCTTCGCTTCAGGCGTTCCCGTCATGTACTCGATGCCGGCATAAATATCTTCAGTATTTTCCCTGAAAATTACCATGTTCACTTTCTCAGGTTGCCACATAGGTGAAGGCACCCCTTCAAAATATCTCACGGGGCGCAGGTTAACATATAGATCAAGTTCCTGCCGCAAAGCCACGTTAAGACTGCGTATACCGCCGCCAACAGGGGTTGTAAGCGGGCCCTTTATTGCAATTAAATAATTTCTGAATGCTTCCATAGTTGCTTCGGGCATCCACTCACCCGAATGGTTAAACGCTTTTTCACCGGCAAGTACTTCCATCCACTTTATCTTTCTTTTACCTTCATAGGCCTTCTTTACGGCCGCATCAAAAACACGAACACTTGCCTTCCATATATCGGGGCCAATGCCATCTCCTTCAATGAAAGGAATAACAGGATTATCTGGCACATCTAATAATCCATCACTTTTCATGCAAATTTTTTCTGACATCGTTTTAAAAATTTATTGAACAATTCAGCCATCCACCGTCAATTTCAACCCCCGTATATTTTTTGTAAAAATTAATAGCGGGTTCATTCCAATCGAGTACCTGCCATACTACACCATTAAATTTTTTTTCCCTGGCTTCCTCTATTAATTTATCAAACAACAATTTACCAATTCCCCTACCCCGCATGACATCATTTACTAAAAAGTCTTCAAGGTACATTCGTTGACCTTTCCAGGTTGAATACCGAATGTAATATAAAGCAAATCCTTCCACGACTCCATCGGCTTCCGCCACAAAAGCCCACCACACAGGGTTTTCCCCGAACCCGCTTTCTTCAAAATGCTCAAGTGTCGCCACTACCTGGTCAGGAGCTTTTTCATAAACCGCAAGTTGACGGATCAATTCCATCAATCTTTTACAATCAGTTTTTAAGGCTTTCCTTATAATAATTTCCATTTTTTTATCTTTTGATTACCAGGCTTTCATTAGCGAAGCCACTTCCTCAGCACATCCCCAGGCAACGGTAAAACCACTGCCCCCATGACCATAATTATGAATTATTTTGCCTTCCTTTTCTACTCTTACTAACGGCCTGTATGGCCGGATACCTGCCCAGCTACCAAGTACTTTTTGTTCCTTCAATTTTGGAAAAGCATTGTATGCATTTTCCAACAAACGTTCAATGGTTGAAGGAACTGTAACTTCCTCCGTTATTCCCTCCTCATAAGTACCGCCAATAATCGTCGCATCCTTTCTCGGCACGATATATAAAGGCAATTCGTTATCAAGAAAAATAGAAGAATTTTTTAATGGCTCAAGAAGGGCAACTTGCCCTCTTACGGGAATCATGCTTTCATCTTTACACAATTCCTGTGCACCCAGCCCGGTACAATTAATAATAAAATCCGCATCGCTAATTTCATCAAACGATTCTATTTCCTTTTTTTCGATAATTACATTTCTTCCAACCAAGTATTTCATAAGCCAGGGCAAAAATATTTGTGTCTCAATTAGTGGCACATGCACGTCATAACCGGTTCTATATTCTTTTTGCAATTCATCTTTATTCAATATTCGATAAGAACCTTCTGGCATAAAACTAATCCATTCCAATTCCTGCTCTTCAACACCATTTCTTACCACTTTTATTAAGTGCTGCATGCTTATTCCTGCAGCATCATTTTGAGAAAAATTTTTATAAACTTCGTAACTATACTTGCACCAATGTATGCCCCGTTTATCGTTGCGAATATGATAAGGAAACCAAAATGCCGCGGCCCTGTTTGAAGTTAAATTTGGTGAAAATTCTTTTGCAATAATTTTTATTTCATGATTTTTTTTTGATAAAACATATGCTGTTGCCAGCCCGCTGATGCCGCATCCAACAATTGTAATTTTCATAAGCGCTGATTAAATTTTTCTGTCGAAGAAAATAAAATTTAGTTCAGCGCCTGGCTTAAATCGTTAATAATATCGGCTACATTTTCTATACCAACACTCATTCTTATTAAGCCATCTGTAATTCCATACTCTTCTCTTTTATTTTTCGGCACACCAAAATGTGTCATCGACGCAGGATGGGACAACAATGTATCGCAAGTACCAAGCGAAACAGCTCTCACGCACATTTGCAACGCGTCAATAAATTTTTTCCCGGCTTGCAAGCCATCTTTTAATTCGAAACTCAGCATCGACCCCGGGTGTTTCATTTGCTTTTTTGCAACCGCAAAATCCGGATGACTTTCCAGGCCAAGATAATTTACTTTACCTACCGATTTATTTTGCGCTAAAAATTGCGCTACAAGCATTGCATTGCTACAATGTCTCTCCATTCTTAGCTCCAAAGTTTTCATTCCCTGTGTGAGTAAAAATGCATCAAAAGAGTTGCTGTTTCCTCCGAGCAAACGATGTACTTTTTCCATACGGCCATTCATAAATTCTATATCACGGCCAACCAAAGCACCGCCAATAGCAGTACCATGTCCGTTTAAAAACTTTGTTGTAGAATGGACAACAAAATCGACGGCATATTTAAATGGCTGTTGTAAATACGGCGTGGCGAAAGTATTATCCACGGCAACAATTGCGTTGAATTTTTTGGCAAGTTTCGACAGTTCGTCAATATCCACGCATTGAATAGTTGGATTAGCCGGCGTTTCGAGATAAAGCATTTTTATTTTGGGATCATTTTTAAAAGCTTCTGCTGCTTTATTTAAATCCCGTAAATCCACAATAACTGCGCCTATGCCCAAAGAAGGTAATACCTTATCCATTAATTCCTGCGACCCACCATAAAGTGAAAAATGTGATAGAATCTTATCACCGGATTTTAATGTTGCTAACATTAATGAGCTTATAGCTGCCATGCCACTTGCATGCAATATTGATTTTAATTGTAATGCTTCACCTTTCTCTTTTATTTCAAAGCTTTCCAACGCTGAAATTTTTTGTTCGGCTTCGGCCATTGTAGGATTTCCCCAACGGCTGTATATATAGCCTTTTTCTTCACCATTAAACCTGCGCATGCCCTGGTCTGCATTATCAAAAACATAAGTACTGCTGGCATAAATAGGCGTAAGATGTGCGTTATTGCTATCCTTTTCATGGCCGCTGTGAATGGCAACAGAACCAAAGCCAGCAAGAAAATCAGTTTGTGAAGGCATGTGAATAATTAAAGGCAGAAATGAAAAAATGAATAATTAAGTTTGACGCAAAAGTAGGAAAAACATGAAGCAACTTTTGCAACAATATGCTACATATAATTTTTGGGCGAATAAAATTATGGTTGAAAGGATTGCGCAATTGCCGGAAGAAATTATTACCATAGAAACGAAGAGCAGTTATAACAGTATTTATAAAACTGTTCTACATCTTATGGATGTTGAAAGCGTTTGGTGGCAGCGCCTGAAGTTGCAGGAACATGTTGAATGGCCGGGCAAATTGTTTGACGGAGATTTTGCTGAACTTTCCAAACAATTGCTATTACTTTCAAAGCAATGGGCTGATTGGGTTTCGGGAGCCAATGATGTTAATTTGTCCCATGTATTTGCCTATCAAAATTCAAAAAAAGAACATTTTAAACAGCCGGTTTACGAGATGCTTGTACAAGTGTTCAATCACCAAACCTTCCACCGCGGCCAACTTGTTACCATGATGCGGCAAAACGGAATTGAAAAAATACCGCCAACGGATTTTATTGTTTTCACAAGAAATAAAACCGGCAATTCTTTAAAAATGAAATAGAATTTCTATTCTGGTAAAACTTCATCCAGTTTATTGTCCTTAATAAATTTATCTTTTACTTCGGTGAATTCAGTTTGTAGCGACACAGCAACGGTGAGCGCATCATCTGCCTTTGAATGAATTTCAGGCAATTGTTTTTCCAGCAACCTGTTACCAAGGTTAATATTTTCTGCTTCTATTTGCGCAATTTTTTTTAATAAAGATGTCTGGCTGTTTACCACATCATCCAGCTCACGAAGTAGCTTTTCCATCAGGTGTAATTTTTCAGTTTTATCCATGGTTATTTTTTTTATAATTTAAAATTGATGATTTAATTTTTAGGGTAAGAAAGAAAAAAAAAAAGTGCAAATAAATTCATTTACATTGATCAGCCGTTAATTGGTATCGTATGCCCATTTAACCAATGTGGCGCCCCATGTAAAACCTCCTCCAAATGCTGCGAGTACAATCAAATCACCTTTTTTCAATTGCTTTTCCCACTCCCATAAACAAAGCGGAATTGTTGCTGAAGTTGTATTGCCATACCGCTGAATATTGATCATTACTTTGTCCATGCTTAATCCCATGCGGGCGGCAGTTGCATCAATAATTCTTTTATTTGCCTGGTGCGGAACAAGCCACGCTATATCGTCACCGGTTAAATGATTTCTTTCTAATAGTTCGTAAGCAACATTAGACATTCCGGTTACGGCGAATTTAAAAACAGCCGGGCCCTCCTGGAAAATATAATGTTCTTTCGCCATAACGGTTTCAATAGACGCAGGTTTAGCGGAACCTCCCGCAACCATTTTCAAATAGTCAATACCGATTCCATCTGTTTTTAAAAGACTGTCCTGAACACCATAGCCTTCTTCGTTTGGTTCCAATAAAATTGCGCCGGCTGCATCGCCAAATAAAACGCAAGTTTTACGATCGCTGTAATCAACGATACCGCTCATCTTATCGGTACCAACTATGACCACTTTTTTGTAGCGGCCACTTTCTATTAAAGAGGCTCCCGTGGTTACCCCGAAAAGAAATCCTGAACAAGCTGCGGAAAGGTCGAAGCCAAATGCATTTACTGCTCCAATTTTATAAGAGATAATGTTTGCAGTGGCAGGAAAAGTCATATCAGGCGTAACGGTGCAACAAATAATGCAATCGATTTCTGCAGGATCGAGTCCTCTTTTTTTGCAAAGCTCCAAAACCGCCGGCGCTCCCATTTCAGAAACACCTTTGTTTTCACCTTTTAAAATTCTTCTTTCTTCAACTCCGGTTCTTGATTTTATCCATTCGTCGTTGGTATCTACCATGGTTTCGAGAATGGCATTGGTAAGGCGATATTCGGGCACAAAACCGCCAACTGCAGTGATTGCCGCTGATATTTTTTTATCCATTTATTGGTTCAGGCTTTTTTATGAGGCAATAAAAATACAACATCCTGACAACTCAATTTCATGTAAACGATCACAATTAATTAATAATGATTTTCCTTACGATGATTTTCTTATTTTTGGCGCTCTTAAAAACCAAATGATCGCATACTTATCAGGAAAGTTTTCTTATAAAAATCCGGCAGTAGTATATGTTGATATACAGGGCCTGGCGTATGAAGTAAATATTAGTTTAAATACTTATTCTCATATACAAAAATTAACCGAAGGAAAGTTGTATACTTACCTTCAGATTAAAGAGGACGCGCATACGCTATATGGTTTTTATGACACCTTGGAAAAGGAAATGTTTATTATGTTGATAAGCGTTTCCGGCGTAGGTGCAGCAACTGCGCGCATGATGTTGTCTAATATGAAACCCGAAGAAATAAGCAAGGCAATTATTCATAATGACGTAAGGATTTTAGAGAGTGTGAAAGGCATTGGAAGGAAAACAGCAGAAAGACTTATTTTGGAACTTAAAGATAAAATGGGGAAATTGGCAACAAATTTGCCTGGAGAGACCGCCATCAGCAATACATTGGAGCAAGATGCGTTAAATGCATTAGTGGCTCTTGGTATTACCCGGGTTTTGGCAGAACAATCAATTAAAAAAATCGTAATTTCCAGTCCAACTACAAACACACTTGAAGAACTCATAAAAAAAGCCCTAAAAGCGATTTGATAGAAATCTACCTTAATTAATTGTTGGATGTTGCTGAAAAGAAAATTGCCAAATAATTTTTTTGGGTGGAAAGTAGTTTGCCTTCTCGGGATGGTTTTTTCCATTATTGGAATCAATAAGTCTTTTTCACAAGATTCAACAAGGAAATATTCGAACGATTCTTTACACTTTCCCATTCACGACAGGCGCGGCGATTTTTTTTCAAACCAGCGCAGCCCTTTTGATTTAAACACTCCCTCAAATATTACAGATTCAATCGGCTATGATGCTGCAACAAAACGGTACGTCGTTTATGAAAAAATAGGTAACAAATTTTACAGAACGCCCACTTCTTATTCGGCCCAGGAATTTATGGAAATTCAAGGCCAGCAGGCTGAAAAAGATTACTTCAAAAAAAGAGCGAATACACTTAACCTTTTAAACAGGGGCCAGGTAAAACCCAAACTTAGCGTATATGATAATTTGTTTAACAGGTTATTTGGAAATGGTAAAATTGTAATACAGCCGCAAGGAAATGTTGACATAACAGCGGGATATCAAGGTCAAAATGTAAAAAATCCCACACTTCCGGAAAACGCAAGAAAAAATGGTGGTCTGGATTTTAATATGGCGACGCAATTAAACGTGAATGCCAATATCGGCGATAAATTAAAGTTTCCGATAAGCTACAATACACTCGCTAATTTCGATTTTACCAACCAGCTAAAACTTGATTATACCGGTACTTCCGACGAAATTTTAAAACGCTTTGAGGCAGGAAACGTTTCTTTTCCGTCGCGTAGTACACTCATCCCGGGTGTGCAATCTTTGTTTGGTATAAAAACAGAATTACAGTTTGGAAAATTGTTCGTGACCGCAGTTTTAGCAAATGAGAAATCTCAAAAGCAAACTGTAAATCTCCAGGGTGGAAGCGCCGCGCAACAATTTGAATTCAAAGCAGATCAATACGAAGAAAACAGGCACTTCTTATTAGGCCAATATTTTAAGAATAATTACAATAAGGCAATGAGTACTTTGCCGGCTGTAACAACACCTGTGCAGATTCTGAGAATGGAAGTTTGGGTTACCAACAGAAATGGAGCAACCATTAATGCCCGGGAAATTGTTGGATTGATGGACCTTGGGGAATCAAGGCCTTTCCATCCTTTTCCCGTAAATGGAACCTTGCCGGCCAACGCTACAAATGCCGAATACCAACAAATTATCAGTAATCCCAGCAGTCGCAATCCGGCGTTAGTCACCAGCCGATTGCAGACTTCAATAGGATTGAATCCCGTACAGGATTTTGAAAAAACTTTTGCCAGAAAACTCGATTCTACCCAATACATTTATAATGCAAAAGTGGGCTTTTTGTCGCTTAGCCAACCGCTTCAGCCGGATGATGTGCTGGCTGTGGCTTATCAATATTCTTATAATGGAAAAATTTACCAGGTTGGTGAATTTTCGCAGGACCTTCCTCCCGATTCTTCCTCTGCAAATCAAAAGGTGCTTTTTTTGAAATTATTGAAGGCAACCTCCCAACGACCAAACCTTCCTATTTGGCAATTGATGATGAAGAATGTTTACAGTGTGGGCTTTGGAACCCTCGACCAACAGGATTTTAATTTAAACGTGTTATACGAGCAACCAGGGCTTGGTGCAAAACGTTACCTGCCCTTTGGAGATCTTAATCTTGGTACGCCTATTTTGACTTTAGTAAATTTGGATCGGCTCAACAACCAAAATGATCCACAGCCTGATGGCGTTTTTGACTTTGTGCAAGGGTATACTGTTTTACCTCAATATAGCCGTGTAATATTCCCGCTTTTGCAACCATTTGGGCGCGACCTTGCTCCAAAGGTATTTACAGATACAACCATTGCCAGGGACAGTTTGTATTATCCTTTATATGACTCCATAAAAGTTATTGCCCAACAACAATTTCCAAATCTTGACAGGTTTGTCATAAAGGGTTCAGCGAAAACTTCTTCATCGGCGGACATAAGTATTGGATATAATATTCCCCCGGGCTCTGTAACAGTAACTGCAGGTGGCCAACACCTGAGCGAAAACATCGATTATACTATAAATTATGACCTCGGTACAATCAAAATTATCAATCAGTCAATTATAAATGCCGGCTTGCCGGTGCAGGTAAATTTTGAGAATAATGCCGCTTTTGGCATTCAACAAAAAAGTTACATGGGGCTACGGCTGGATTACCAGGCAAAAAATACTGCTAAAGAACAATTATCAATTGGAGGAACAATGGTAAGGCTGAGTGAAAGGCCATTCTTTACAAAAGTGGATTATGGAGAAGATCCTATAAAAAATACGATGTATGGAATGGATGTAAATTATCACAGGGATGTTCCGCGGTTGACCAAACTTTTAGATAAGCTTCCATTTTACAGAACGACCGCTCCTTCGGCCATCAATGCATACGCGGAAGTGGCTTATTTGCAACCGGGGCATGCTCCCCAAATTGGCAAAGGCAGCAATGGCGTTGTTTATATAGATGATTTTGAAGGCACGGTAAGCAATATTGACCTTCGCTTTCCCCCCATAAGTTGGGCGTTAGCTTCAACCCCGTTTGGCGCAACCGATGAAACGGGTAACACACTTTTGTTTCCTGAAGCTGCGAATAATGATAATTTGAATTATGGTAAAAACAGGGCGAAAATAGCCTGGTACGAAATTGAGCCCACTCTGCAGGATCCAAAAAATGTAAACAATCCACTAAGCAAAAACACAAAGGAGCTCTCCGATCCAAGAGTAAGGGCCATTTCTCAAACTGAAATTTTCCCGCAAATTACAACTGAACTTGGCCAAAATCAATTAATAACTTTCGATCTTTCCTATTTTCCAACCGCCCGTGGGCCATATAATTATGATGCCTCCGCCGGAACGGTTAATGCAAATGGAACATTAAGAAACCCGACTCAACGATGGGGAGGCCTTATGAGGAGTATTGACCAAACTGATTTTGAAACAGCGAACGTTGAATATATTGAGTGCTGGGTTCAGGATCCTTTTATATTGAATCCCACAAGTACCGGTGGCAAGTTTTATATTAACCTTGGAAACGTTTCAGAAGATATACTTAAAGATTCAAGAAGATTTTATGAAAACGGATTACCGACTCCAAATTTACCCGCACAAGTAGACACGTCAATATGGGGTGTTGTACCACGAAATCCAATACAGGTAACGAATGCGTTTAGCAACGACCCGAATGACAGGCCCTACCAGGATGTGGGTTTTGACGGACTTACTGATAGTGCTGAAATTTCGAAAAGAAGAGTGGATTACTTAAATGTGTTGGCCGCAGATTTTGGAGCTGGCTCTCAAGCGTATCGCGATGCGCTTTTGGATCCATCTACAGATAATTATCATTATTATCGGGGAAATGACCTGGATGCTTCCAATGCAGGTATACTCGCCAGGTACAAGAATTTTAATGGCCCGCAAGGAAATTCGCCCATCGCAAATAACAATTCTCAATATTCATCGGCGGCAACACTTTATCCTGACCAGGAAGATTTAAACCGCGATAATACACTAAATGAAACGGAGGAATATTTTCAATATACTGTTGATTTAAAACCGCCATCGGATCCTTCAATGGCTATTGGTCAAAATTTTATTGTAGATAAAAAATTAGTAACAGTAAAGCTGGCGGATAAAACTACCCGGTCTGAAACCTGGTATCAAATGAGAATTCCAATTCAATCTTATAATAAAAAAATTGGAAATATTCCAGATTTTAAATCCATCCGTTTTATAAGAATGTTTTTGACGGGTTTCCAGGATAGTGTAACCGTGCGTTTTGGAGAATTGGCGCTTGTGCGCAATACCTGGAGAAAATTTGCCTATAAAATAGATTCAACGGGTAATTACAGCCCGGAAGTAACTACGGACTTCAACGTAGGCGCTGTAAACATTGAAGAAAATGACAAACGTTCCCCTTTACCATATCGTACGCCGGCAGCCATTCAAAGAGTACAAACTTTAAGTAATAATGGCGTAAATCTTCTGCAAAATGAGCAAGCGCTTTCACTCCAATTTTGTGACTTAAATCCGAATGACGGTAAAGCGGTTTTTCAAACATATGCGAACAGGGACCTAAGGCAATTCGGGAAATTGCAAATGTATATTCACGCAGAAAAAAATATACAAAGCCCAATACGCAATAACGATTTAGTTGCTGTTGTAAGAATTGGAAGTGATTTTGTTTCTAATTATTATGAGGTGAAAATCCCTTTAAAACTCACACCATTAAACACTGGGCTTAACCCCGAAAGCCAGGCTTATAATGATACACTATGGATACAAGCAAATAGCCTCGATTTAGATCTTGGAATCTTACCACAGATAAAGACTTTGCGAAATCTTTCTAGCACACCGTTAAATAAAATATTTTCCCAGTTGCAAAGTAATGGACAAACTTATTCCATCATTGGCAATCCAAATCTTGGGCAAGTATCGGGCATTATGATGGGTGTAAAAAATGTGAGCACCACAACTGCATGCGGTGAGCTTTGGTTTAATGAGCTGCGTCTTTCATCCCTAAACGAAAAAGGCGGCTATGCATCCTTGGCACGAATAGATGCAAACCTTGCTGATCTTGGAACGATTTCTATTTCTGCAAATACACACAGCACCGGTTTTGGAACCTTGGAGCAAAATGTTGAGCAACGTTATCTTGACAATTTTGTACAATACGATGCTGCTGTTAACATGGAATTAGGTAAACTTTTACCCAAGAAAGCTGCTTTATCAATTCCCTTTTATGCTGGCTACACACAGGCTGTGAGCACTCCGCAATACGATCCATTTGATCTTGATATATTATTAAAAGAAAAGTTGTCAAGAGCGCCAAAAAGTGAAAAAGATTCCATAAGAAAGAATGCAATCGACTTTAGCGCTACCAAAACTATTACGTTTACGAATGTTCATAAAAACAGAACGAGCGCTAAAAAACCAAAACCCTGGGACATAGAAAATCTCGACATAAGTTATTCTTATACAAAAACCGAAGCACATAATCCACTAATTGAATATAATGACGTAACGAAACAACGGGCCGCTCTTGGTTACAATTACATCGCGCAGCCTAATTTTATTGTTCCCTTTAAAAAAATATTCAAAAAGTCAAAAACGCATTGGTTTGATCTTGTAAAGGATTTTAATTTTAATCCGCTGCCATCACAGCTTAGTTTTAGGGCCGATATATTCAGGCAGTTTGGTGTGATAAAACCAAGAAGCGTTGGTGAAGATAAATATGTCATTCCCGAGACGTACAATAAATATTTTACGTTCGATAGAAATTATATATTAAGATGGGACCTTACTCACTCGTTGAATATTGATTATACAGCTCTTAATAATGCAAGAATAGATGAGCCTTACGGCAGGCTGGATACCAAGGCCAAACGTGATACTGTGAGAAGAAATCTTTTTTCAGGAGGCAGAAATACGGTTTTCACCCAAACTATTAATTTCTCGTACAATGCTCCCCTGAGTAAATTACCCTTGTTAGATTGGACAACATTGCGGCTGGGTTATACAGCGAATTATCAGTGGATTGGAGCTTCGAGGCTTGCGGTGAACCTGGGTAACTTTCTTGAAAACGGCCAGCAAGAGGAAGCAAATCTTCAGCTTGATTTTACAAGACTTTATAACAAGTCGAAGTGGCTGCGGGCAATTGGACAACCAAGGCCTGCTAAAAATGGAAATAAACCGGTGGATAGTTCTGCAATTAAAAATCAGCCAAAAAATCAAATAGTCCGGCCCGCAAAAAATGCCAATAATTTGCCGGAAATAAATGGCGTTGTACGCGCTTTTGGTAAAATACTTACCAGCATAAAATCAGTTAATGGTACGCTTTCTCAAACCAGCCACACACGGTTACCGGGCTACACAGATAGTACCCAATTTTTTGGGCAAAACTTTAAAAGTATGGCCCCGGGATTTGATTTTATACTGGGTAAACAACCAGATACTACCTGGCTGAATAATGCCGCAAGACGAGGGCTCATTACAAAAGATTCAACTTTCAATGATTTGTTTGTTCAAAGTTTTGATCAGAAACTTTCGGCCTCAGCCCAACTGGAACCAGTAAGAGATCTAACCATCGATTTGAATATCGATAAAACGTTTTCAAAAAATTATTCAGAAACTTTTAAGGATACAACTGGCACCGGAAACCATTTTGGCCACCTGAGTCCATATGTCCAGGGAAGCTTTAGCGTGAGCTATATTGCGTTTAAGACCTTATTTGGAAAATATGATCCCAACCAGGTTTCAGCGACTTTTTTGAAGTTCCAGGATTATCGACAGGTCTTATCGAACAGGTTGGGCGGCGTAAATACCTATAATAAACTCGCAGGAAATCCGCTTGCCGCAGATGGATATGCGGTTGGATATGGAAGATATTCTGTGGATGTATTGGTGCCTGCTTTTATTGCCGCATATACCGGCCAGGATCCAACAAAAGTATCTTTGATAAGGGACAATAATTCACGCGTAAAATCAAATCCATTTAGTGGAGTTATACCCAAACCCAATTGGAGATTAACGTATAATGGCTTGAGTCGCGTTTCCGGAATGGATAAGATATTTACAAATTTTTCGCTAACTCATGCGTATAACGCAAGCCTGGGCATGAACAGTTTTACGTCGGCATTGCTCTACCAGGACGTTTCGCGATTTGGTTATCCTTCATTTATTGATACAACTTCTGGTGGAAGTAACAATTATATTCCATTCTTTTTGGTTCCTAATATTACGATCCAGGAACAATTTGCACCGTTAATTGGCGTGGATATGACTTTTACGAATCAACTCAGTCTTAAATTTGATTACACAAAGCAACGCCAGCTTAGCCTTAGCCTGATTGATTACCAACTTAGCGAAGTGAGATCAACGCAATATACTTTTGGCGGAGGATTTCGCAAGAAAGGTTTAAAACTTCCATTCAAAGTTCCATTCACTAAAAAAGACAGTAAAAAGCTTGACAATGAAATAAATTTCAGGCTTGATTTCAAAGTGACCGATAATGTAACTAGTAATAGCAGGCTTGATCAAAGCAGTTCATTTGCTACGAATGGTAGTAAAGAAATTACCATAAGCCCAACAGTAGATTATTACATTAGCAACCGGATAAATGTAAAATTGTATTTTGACCAGAGAAGAGTCAACCCATACATTTCATCATCGCCACCAACGGTAGATACACGCGCCGGAGTCCAAATAAGGATTTCATTAGCCCAATAGAATTTTTTTTGGACATAATAGGTGAAATTGAAAACGGTTTCCATTTACTTTATTGAAACCTTTTATGGTGCTATCTTATAAATGATTTTACCAACTATTTTTGGCAACATTGCCTTTTATTGCGCCCGATACATCAAAGCATAAAAAAACCGGAACTAATCAGGTTCCGGCTCAAATTATCAATAATACCAAAATGAATTATTATATAGTCCAAAATGTATCTAAGAAGATATAAGGGAACCTACAGGTGCTGCTCACCTCTTGTTTTGTAAGTTTATTTGCTAAGGTGCAGATGTAGCTGTCAAGATCATCTAAAGTTTTA
>JBBRSV010000113.1:0-15792 GCA_038245055.1 Chitinophagales bacterium
CATAATATTCCATAGTCTTGATGATGTTGAAAATACTTTGACCGAGGCTTTACTAAACTACCACTTGCAAAAAGATAAAGTGATGAAATTATCGGAAGGATTTTTAACTATTTAGTATTTTTGATAGCGGTTTATTATAAGCAATGCTTTCACTGAAGTGGATCCTATTAATCCGCAGCGCATAAGTTGAAAATTTCCCTTCCGTTATCACCGTAACACATTTCTGCACTACGCCAAAAATCACCATTTTATGTGACTGATAAGCCATCGAACCCGGAGTAATTTTACCAATAGAACGATTACATAATAAATAAAGCCAGGCCCTTAGTGATAATAAAAATTATTATATACCTGCAAAATAATTACTTCAATGATCAATGATATTTCAAATGCTGCTGTTAGCGCAGATATTATAACAAACAATGAAGGAATAATCACAAAGCTGCATTCATGCTATACCCGGTGGTTTTTTGTAATAATGGCGGGCCTCTTTCCAATTATTGCTGCGCTTGGTTTTATTCCGAGTTACCTGGCAATGCACCAAGGTTCTATGCACGTGCATTGGGTGGTACATGTTCATGGCGCACTAATATCATGCTGGTTACTGGTTTTTCTTGCACAGGCCATTCTCGCCGCAAAAGGCAACTTCAAATTTCACCGCAGCCTCGGCCTTTCATCTGTAGTACTTGGCGTACTCGTCTGGATATTTATGTGGACTGTGAGCATTCATTTGCTGATAGCGAATCATCCTCCGGTAGAGAGCTTTCTCTTCGATCTTATCTTAATGCAACTCTACGCCCTTATCACATTCGGATTGTTCTTTTCGTGGGGTATCCTCATAAGAAAAAAAGATTCCTCCGCCCATAAGCGCCTTCTTTTGCTGGCAACTGTTGTGTTGCTGCAGGCTGCCATTGACCGTATTCATTGGTTACCCATGTTTGGATTCAATTATCCTAATAGTGTTTTTATTTACCTCGACGTACTGTTAATTCCACTGTTTATTTACGACCTGCTCACCTTAAAGCGCATTCACAAGATCACCCTAATGGGCGCTTCTTTAATTATTATTATTCAGCTTAGCATATCAACACTTTGGGGATCACCTGCCTGGCACCGGTTCTGGTTTACTTTAAGCGCACCGCTAATGGAAAAAGTTGTGGAAATTAAACTCAGCCCTACCGAGACTACCGCACTGTTGGGCGACTATGGAAACAAAGACTCGCATATGACCATACTGAAGGATAGTGGCAAGCTCTATCTCCAGTTGCCGGACCAGCCAAAATTGGAACTGGGTGCAACTGCTGCAACCGAACTTTTTGTAAAAACGGATGTATGGACGCTCTCTTTTGTAAAACTTGCAGATGGCACAGTAAACAAGATAATTAATAAGCAATTAGCGTATACCTGGGAGACAGTAAAATTGAAATAACTACCAGGGTATCTAATCTGAATAAGAAAAAGAATCAGAGAAGTTAATGGCTTGAAAAATGTTAGACCACACTTACTTATGATAAAACCAAATTATGATAAACTTTTGCGAACAAAAAAATTAACTTTCAAAATTTATTTTATGATTTTAAGACGACCGAACTCAATCATGCTGATAATATTATCGGCATTTTTTTTCATCACAACTTTTGCTCAATCAAAAAAAACATCATCATACAAACCTGGACAAACTTTTAGAGATTGTCCTGATTGCTGTGAGATGGTAGTAATACCTACCGGCAGCTTTATGATGGGTGCGCCGGAAAATGATTCTGCCCGTTACCCTGAAGAAGGGCCTCAACATAAAGTTGCCATTAAACAATTTGCTGTAGGCAAATTTGATATAACCAAAAAAGAATGGGCAGCATTTGTAAAAGCTACTAACCGCAAAACAGCTGGCGGTTGCGCCTGGGCAATGATACCGGGAGATACAAACAAGCCGTGGGCACTAAACCCATCGGCAAACTGGAACCATATCGGATTTATGCAAGACAGTAGTCATCCAGTGGTTTGCATGAGTTGGAATGATGCACAGGATTATGTGCATTGGCTCAGCAAAAAAGCCGGCTTTACTTATCGTTTATTGTCGGAAGCAGAATGGGAATATGCAGACCGGGCAGGAACTACCACAACGTACCCATGGGGTGATACAGCAAGCCATGAATATGCTAATTATGGAGTTGACACGGCCTGGGGTATTGGCTTGGTTTCCGGTCATGACAAATGGATGTACACCTCGCCAGTTGGTTCTTTTCCCCCGAATCAGTTTGGTTTGTACGACATGAATGGAAATGTTTTGCAATGGGTGGATGATTATTTTTCACCCTCTTATACCGGCTTGCCAACAGATGGTAGCGCATACAAAAAAAATGTTCAGCTTACCATAACCGGGGACCTTGCATCAATGAATGGAACGAGCTCTGATTCATACCGGATATGCCGGGGTGGAGGGTTTGGCGATCCTCCCAGGATGATACGTGCTGTATCCCGTAATTGGGGGCCGGGACCGGGCGCAACATTAACAACTTATCGTAGCAGCGGTTCAGGTTTTCGTGTTGCAAGAACACTGTAAAAACCTTCCCCTGGCTATCCATAACAACATCACACCGTAAATGGCGCTCTTTAATTATTTAATATTACTGTTTAATAGCGAAATATGGGTTACCGGCTGTTGAAGGTTACTAAGTACAGCCGGGGTATGTTTGGCTACCCCATTAGCGTTTCGCTTCCAAAGACAGTTGGCCTGGTGAATAAAGGGAGCACCGACAGGATCAAAATATTAACCGGCACCAGGAGCCCCTGGTCTCTGCTTTCTTATCAAACTATCTTTTGGATATTTCGCTTCCATTGCTTTACGAATATTTTCACTCCACGTAATAATCGCATTTTTTTCTGCATTGGTTAATTTTGCATCTCTATGAATAATTGTGTAAGAAGTAAGAGGCATATCACCTTTATCAATTTGCTTTTTTATTTCTTCTATTTTATCGTATTGCCTTGCCACCGGATAAGTTGCAAACTCATTTAAATTAAAAGATTGTGTTCCATCCTTAACATGATTTGCTAAAAACCATGCTACAGGTTGAAAATTATTATACCATGGATAGCGTGTGTTATTGCTGTGGCAATCTTTACAGGCTATAACCAGGATCGAATCAACTTCCGGAGGAACGGCGTACACTGTAGATATGTCGGCCGGCTGTGCGCCGGGATGGATATTTTTTTGTGGTTTTATAAATTGAATTACAATAAGAATAATCAATAAGCCTACCAGTATTTTTTTTATCATAAAAAAATTTATCAGTGTGATGAAAAAGATAAATATAAAACTTATTTAACCAGTTCTGTTTCCTTTTTACCGGATAGTAATAGTTGCAAACCTAAGGACTACGGCGCTTTAATTATTTAATGTTCCACGGATAGAGAATTGTGGTTTCGTTTATTTTGAAAAGTTGCTAAGCACAGCTGGAGCAGTTTTATCTTTTTGGATGATAATTTCATGAAGCTGAGATGATAATTCTTGTCTGTCTTGTGGTTGAGTTGATATAAATTCTGAAATTGACCTGCTTCAATATTTTTAAGAGTTTTTCCTCTGCCGTGTTTCTCTCAGTCTTTGTCCCTTGCCAAAATGCTTTACAAACTTACTGAAGATATTTAATATCAGTCGCCGTGTCATGTCCCGCCAAGGCTTAGAGTATAGATTGCTATGGTAAGAGCTTTTATAAAAATTAATTAAACATTTCCTTCTTTTTGCCGGATAAAATTGCTTACATTTAATTTCTCTTTTGAATTACTCCTAATAACCTGAATAGATTCGGATCTCTAAGTAAACGCTTAGCCTGCGGACACCCTGAGATTTTTTGAATCATAAGTTTCGAACCCCTTTTTTAGCTTTCTTCTAATATGATATTATTCATGTAATTGCAACATCTGTAATATTTGTAGTCGATTATATAGTATGAAATTTTCACTATAGCTCTATTAATAAAACAATAATCAATCATTTAAAAACTTAAAAAATCATGAAAAAATTTCTCTTTAATTCAGCCCTCATGATACTGTTTTGCAGTGTCAACGTTTCTGCTCAAACAAACAGGCCTTATACAGATGGACCGCTATGGCAGGTACAATTTGTAAATACCAAACCTGGTATGACCGAACTTTATTTAAAAAACCTTAGTGAAGGATGGATAAAAGAAATGCGGGCTGCAAAAGATGCAGGCCTGATAATGGATTTCAAGGTTCTTCAAGCTCCCAATGCTTCGGGAAATGACTGGAACCTTATGCTTATGTATGAATTGAAAAATTATGCTATGCTTGATGGAATGCGTGAAAAGATGGATGCTATATCAGGCAAAATTTTTGGCAGCGAAGAAACACAGCATACCAGTGCAGTTTCAAGAAATGATCTTAGAGAATTACAGGGAGGAAAGATGGCGCGGGAACTAGACTTTAAATAATCTGTTTCTAATGTATTACAATAACCTGCCTTACAAGCAGGTTATTTTTTTATGCCTAAACTATAAATTTTACTAAAAAGATTTTATGACAGTACCGTGCGCCAACGCACCCCGCGACGGCTAGAATGACTCATTTTTCAGGCGTTACACTCCCCACACCTGATGTATGAATTTCCGGATTTTGCGAATTTCCCCGATAGTACACATTTCCGGCGCCATTAACTGTTGCGCTCAGATGAACACTTGCGAATACATGTGCATCGCCAACACCCGAAACACTTACGTTCGTGTTTTCGCTTTCCAGGTCCCCGCATGCTGCATGACCGACACCGGAGATGTCGCAATCAAAAATTTTGGTACGGCCCCTAAGCTTCACAGTGCCTGTGCCGGATATGGTTACCGACACTGCCGGAGCATTCACTTCGCCCTCAATATTTCCGACGCCGCTTGTAGTGAATGAAATTTTATCACTGTTCTGCAAAACACCCTTCACCATTATGTTGGAAGTACCGGAAGTAGTTACCCCGGACAATGCAGGAGCCGTGATATAAATTTTTGCGTGATCAGTAGCTACAGATATTCCATCTTTGTAACGAACATTCAGCGTTCCGTTTTCAACATTTGTTTCCAGGTAAGGTAGTAAGTTACTATCATCTTCTACCGTTACTGCGCAATTGCTTCCGCTGGTTATTTCAACATCGGCAGAACCCGACGAATGAACTTTGGTAAATATGCCCGGATTGCGTGTTTCTTTTTTCACATTACCGTTTCCGGTCATCATCTTGCATGAACTTAAAGCAGCAATAAAAAATATTGCGAACAACAATGTCTTCATAAATTTTCTTTGAAAAACAATAATAAAGCAAAAATACCTGTGATTGTAAAGCTATCAAAAGCATTTCATTTTAACAGGTAGTTATTTTCGCTGTTGGTGAGAGACTGCCTACAGAACGGGCAGGCCAGATAGTGGCTCTCACGGATCGTTACTGTGGACTAGAGAAGTTACGGTTTTAATCGATCCAGTTTAAATCATAAGGAATCAAAAATGTAATAGTTTTTGGCTTTGGTGTAACTCCTCATCAGGCATTCCATTATAAACTCCCTCTTTTCGTGAATTTTTCCACTTTCATAAACAATTCTTGTTAATCCGGTGATATCGGCAAATAGCTCAACATTCTTTTCAGCGATTACAATTAAGGCATCTTTGGGTTTATATGGTGCTATATTTGGTAAACTGTCAAAAGCTCCAAAACAATACCCTAATTCAAAAACTACATTTTGTCTGGCTCTTATATTGCCGTCCAACATTTCATCATCTTTCGTTAAAATAACAATAACGCAATCCACGTCGTCCCATATTAAATCCCTCAAATTTTCAAAAATAGTATCTGCTCCATATTCTTCAATTAATATCCTGGCTGAAAAATTACATTACTGAATATATTTTTTTATTTCCAGATAGTCCATAGAATGTCCATGCATTACTGCGACTTGAAAATTTTTCTTGCCCATAAAAATATATTTTGTTTAGTACTGTAAAGTTTTGCTTGACCACGCAATGTCTTGCTACCCGTAGTAACATCAAAGTCATGCGATGCGCTTTCCATAGTTTGCAACTAAGGACTTACAAACATCAGGCACAAAAAAATTGCGCTTTCAAAAGCGTCATTGAGCGTCCTCGCTTGTGACATATAATAAACTTTAACCTGCTAAACCACCTCTCATTTACTAAAAACAACTGAAATAATGCAGGTGCTGTAATTTATGTAAACTCATGGCTCTTATTGATGCAAGCGCAAGCGGACGTTCTAACCCTATGCTTGCCAACAGTGGGTAGAGCAGCGCACCCGTAATGTACAGGTCGTTGGTTCGAGTCCAATAATTAGCGCTGTTGAATTAAAAAAAATTACTTTTATTTTCGGTTACCCGTTGCGGTTACAAGGTATAATATTATCCCATTCATAGGCCGATGAACGTGCTACAAAAGCAACTACAGGTTCTGTATCGCTCATATTAAATACCTCGTGGGGAACTCCTGGCTTTATATAAATAAAATCCCCCGCTTCATTCTCTAATACCTTTGTAAAGCCCTCACCAAATTCATGTCGCACCCGTCCTTGTATGATATACAATATTAGTTCGAAATTTACATGAATATGAGCATAGGCAACACCACCGGGCGGAATAGTGGCGATATTGGCAGATAACTTTGTAGTACCCACATTCTTTGCAGACATTCCTTGCTTATAATGAATACCATTCCAGTCTCTCCTGGCTCCGCCACCACGCATAGTCAGTATCCCGCCATGGTCTTCCACAGCGTTGCAGTCAATATTGTCATTGTTATCGTTCATAAAATGTATTTAGAGTTGTACAAACTTATTATTTTAAAAATTATTGAAAAATAAGCAAGTGATTTTTATACAAAATATTTTTTTAAAAGTTCCCTTTTTATTTAAATATTCTTTACATTTAGTCACCGACTACTTCTATATCCACAAAAATTTTCTTCCCTATTAATTAGCACCTGCTGATTTTTAAACAATAAATTTCTTTAACCAAACTCATTTTTTTATGAAAAAATTGTCTCCGGCAATTGTTATTACACTCTTGTCTTTAATTTTTATTTTATCACAATGCAGTGAAAACAAATCAAACGACGAGGGGAATAAAAAAGATTCCACGGCAGTTTCAAATGTCCCTAATTATGGCGGCTTTGAAAGCCAGGTAAAATGGGGCGAACACCTTGTAAAAATTGGCGGCTGTAACGATTGCCACACACCCAAAAAAATGGGACCTAACGGGCCAGAAAATGACATGAGCCTGATGCTTTCAGGACACCCTGCCCAACAACCCCCACCAGATTTCGACGTAAAGGAGGCTGCAAAAAAAGGGCTTATTCTTACTCAAAGTTTTACAGCCTGGATGGGGCCATGGGGAATAACATACACAGCAAATATTACATCGGACTCAACGGGTATCGGCATGTGGACCGAAGCACAATTTCTTAAAGCCCTGAAAGAGAAAAAATGGATGGGTCTTGATAATACAAGACCGCTCATGCCGCCCATGTCAATGATGTCGGCAACCGTGATGAACGACGATGAACTGAAGGCCATTTTCGCTTATCTTAAAACAACACCGCCAATTAAAAATATTCAACCAGTTGCTATGTTGCTTCCTCCTCCAGGTCAGAAATGAAACAATAGCGCTGGAAATTTCTGGGTTTTGCCATGCGTTTAAATTAAAACGCTTGGCTACCCGTAGTAACATTAAAGTCATGCGATGCGCTGTCCTTAGTTTGCAACTAAGAACTTAGGAACATCAGGAACATCAGAAAAATTCCACGCTTAAAAGCGCAGGCTAATTGCCGCATAATAATCTCTGGCATTACAAATAAATTTCGTTCAATTCATCGTTACTGCTACAATAAAGTAAATGTCCTTAGTTGCAAACTAAGGAAAGCGACTCTTTAATTATTTAGTGTTTGTGCGAATAGCGAAATATGGATTCGTCTATTTTGAAAAGTTGCTAAGAATAGCTGGGGGGTATATGGGTTTTCGTTATGCTTGCTAATGGAGGGCAAATTTTATCATAACAAGATGCGCCTGATCGCGGTTATACTACAATTTATATTATAATAAGCAGGCGCTGAAATTTTACTTTACCGGTGATATCTTCGTGCTATGTGTCGGCAACTTTTTTTGACAAGTTTAATTTATCATACACAAACCAGACTATTATCGCAAAAACAAACATTGAGGATATCATTTCTCTAAAGTGAGCCCACCTGACTGTATCCGGAAACAAAAAATTGGGAATGATCAACCCCATTCCCAGGCTTAAAAATACCAGGATAAGACTTATTAATAACACGCCTGATTGCCCCTTGAACATGTTTACTAACGGTAATACAAATAAACTAAACAGTACACCCCTTACAAATTGAAAAGGAAATATTACCGGATTTTCGTGGAAATTATTTACTAAGGATGCAAGAAAACCATTATCCTCCGGATGACCTGAATAAAATACCCTCAGATCCTTTGCCTGCCAGGCAACAAAATACCCAAATACAAAATATACTACTACGTAAATAAGGCCTATAATTGATAGTTTAATAATTAATTCATTTATTATTTGCAAATTTTTCGCTGTGTTTTGAACGGGTTTTTCTTTCTTATTTCCAAAAAGTTTAATGCTTAATGGAACACCGGCAAATATTATTGTCCCGTTTCCAAGCATTATTAAAAATATATCTCTATACGTGAGAATCTTAAATGCAGAGCTAAAGAAAAATGTTTCTACCTGGGCCATAAAAGAATACACAAAAAACAGGGAGATTATAAGGACAGGCATAAGCCTGGAAGCGCTCCACGGAGAATGTTTCACTATAAAAGTTATCGCGAAGCAAGTCCATGCAATGCTTAATAAAACGTACACTAATGCAAAAGGGTCGCTGGTTTTTGTGCCTGTTTTAAACCCCTGGGAATAGGGCAGTATGGAAGAGACTACTAAAAAAGCAATTGCCGTAACAATGACTAACAAAGCAAACTTCAATATATTTTTCATAATTATTATTGTGAAATAATATCTGTTGGGTTCTATTGCGACTGAGGTAGTTCCCTCTGATGGCTTAAGTATGAGGCATAGCCGTAGCCTCGCCTTGTGCCTTGTAACATTGACAGCACTTAATTTTTTCACCCCCTGCTTTAAATAAGATTTTCTTACCCAAAAGTACATTCCTTTTTCAATGTCACAAGTATAGCTATGCTACAAACCAGGCTACCATGCGCCAATAAAGGGGCTGTCCTTAGTTTGCAACTAAGAACTTACAAACATCAGAAAAATTCCACGCTTAAAAGTCCACACTAATTGCCGTAAAATAATCTCTGGCATTATGAATAAATTTCGTTCAATTCATAGTTACTGCTAAAATAAAGTAAATGTCCTTAGTTGCAAACTAAGGACAGCGACTCTTTAATTATTCAGTGTTTGTGCGAATAGCGAAATATAAGTTCTTGCCTTTTGAAAATTAATAAGCACAGCCGGGGGATTCGCAGAAGGTACCACAATGGTTCTTTGACTGGTAGATTAAGTTAAAGAGAATAAGACGTAATACCTTTTGCTAAGTTGTCCCCCTCTGACAAGTAATTTATTATTATAATAAAATGGTAGTGGTAGCCAGGTAAAGCCTACACCATTTACTTGCCCTCGTAAAGCTGCATCTCTATTTTAAAATTAGTTGGGCACGCAATTCACCGCTTGGGTCGGTATTGCTATGAATATTTACATAATAATCGCCTGCTTTCAATTCGGCCTCCTGGGCGTCAGTTAACGGTTGAGAAGTGAAACTAAATTGCTGATCAGTAGCGCCTGAAGGCAGGCCTACAAAAGGAATAACTACAGGGCCGCTAACTCCTGCCGCACCTTTGTGAATGTGTCCCATGATGGTAGTATCACCAGGATTGCCAAGGCTCCATTTTAAATTTAGCGTGATCACTTTAGTTTTTGTATTATAATTGCCTTCTACAGTTCCTGATCCTTTTGTTGTAACAGGAGGTGTCTGGTTTGAGCCTGTAAGCTGCGCTGTCTGAAATGCCTGCGTACCACTATTGTTACAAGAAGTGAAGAGTACTGCTGCACAAACTACCGTTATAATAAATAATTTGTACGAGTTGATAAGCTTAATTGTATTCATAATGAGAAATTTTAAAGTAATTGAGTAATAATTTTTAACCCTTTGAATTGAAGCTGTAATAGTTCAAAGGTATTGAAATTTTCCGCCAGGTAGGTGTTCCACTTTTGCATCTTGTAAATCACAAAAACTGTAACGCTCCGGCTATCCGTAGTAACATCAAAGTCACGCGATGCGCTATCCTTAGTTTGCAACTAAGGACTTAGAAATATAAGGAACATCAGAAAAATTCCACGCTTAAAAGCCCACACTAATTGCCGTAAAATAATCTCTGGCATTATGAATTAATTTCGTTCAATTTATAGTTACTGCTAAAATAAAGTAAATGTCCTTAGTTGCAAACTAAGGACAGCAGCTTTTTAATTATTTAATGTTAGTGCGAATAGCGAAATATGGGTTGCCGCCTTTTGAAAGTTACTAAGCACAGCATGGGATTAATTTATATTCGAAGAACTGGTTATTATTCGGTGTCGAGCCATATCACTTTTTGTTCTGACTTGTGATTTTGCCCAATGATGTCTTTGTATAATTCTGGTCGCCTTGCTTTGATATATCTGTATCCGCCTGCTTGAATAAGTTTCTCAGGTGTTATTGTAGCAGTTATAAAACTGTCGTCAAATGAACGACATTCTGCAACAATATCTCCAAACGGATCAAGAATCATAGAACAACCATTTTTTAATTGGTCATCGTCCATCCCAATTGGGTTTGAAAAAACGACATATACACCATTGTCATACGCTCTTGCCGGTAGCCATTTCATCAACCAGCCCCGTCCTTTCATTCCGTCAAATTCCAGTCGTAACGATGTTGGGTCAGCTTCTCTATTTTCCCAAAGTTTGGGGTCCACAAATCCTGCACCTGGTCGCGTGGAAGGAGTACACATAGTAACGTGCGGCATAAAAATTATATTAGCCCCCAACAATGTTGTGGCTCTCACATTTTCAACTACATTATTGTCGTAACAAATAAGGATACCACATTTCCAACCATGAATCTCAAAAACACAATATTCGTGTCCTGGTGTTAAGTATGGGTTAATGAAGGGGTGTAGTTTTCTATACTTTGCGACAAGGCCGTTTTTATCAACACAAACGTAGGCTTTGAATAAGTTGTCATTCTTATCTTTCTCAAATAGTCCAGCCAAAATGGTTATGTCGAATTTGTTTGCAATTTCTTTGAGTTTCAAAATACTTTTTCCATCAGGGATAATTTCAGCCAAATCAAGCATTTGTTCTTTTGTAAGTTTTCTTGCAAAGGTATACCCGGTAATAGAGCATTCGTGAAATGCAATTACATTAGTACCTTCTTTAGATGCTTTTTCCGATAATTTCTCAATAACTGAAAGATTGTAATCTTTGTTACCGCTTTTGTTCTCAAATTGAGCTGTCGATATTTTTAATTTGTCCATTTAAAATGTTGTTTAACAATGCCACCAACCCTACAGCTTCGCGAATAACAAGAAATAAATTTCGTTTATCCGGTAACGCCAGTTAATTAATAATTTAAAGTTCAAGTTACAATCATTAGATCCAAAAGTTACCCCCCTAGCCGTAGTAATATTAAAGTCATGCGATGGGCTATCCTTGGTTTGCAACTAAGGACTTAGAAACATCAGGAACATCAGGAGAATCCCACGCTTAAAAGCCCGCACTAATTGTCATGCAATAGTCTCTGGCATTATGATTAAATTTCGTTCAATTCATAGTTACTGCTAAAATAAAGTAAATGTCCTTAGTTGCAAAAAAGGATAGCAGCGTTTTAATTATTTTATGTTTCTACGAATAGCGAAATATGGGTTCGTCTATTTTGAATGATACTAAGCACATCATGGGGCTTCTTCACTTCGTTTCAATTTTCAATTGAGAAAACATCACTTTCATATCCGGCTTCATTTTCGGGCCATTACCAGAGAAGGTGGCAAATGTGGCTAAACCCAACTGCACTTTTCCATTCAGCCACTCCAGGTGGTACTCACCAATCTTTTTATAAACAGTTGCATTCGCATCTTTAAAGAATGCCTTTATTTTCCTTCCCGATTTTTCAATACGCAACCATCCGTTCATCTCATCTTTTTTATCAACTACCGTTCTACTTTTATTATTAATTGTTCTTTTAAAAAATATTTTTGGATTTGGATTACCGCCTGTACCCATTGACAATAATACATAATTTTCCTTCGGGTTACCGGCATTGCGAACAATAATACCACCCTGCTGAAATCCCCTGTCTGGTATACCGGCACTATCCGAATTTTTTACCACGCTAATTCTTGACTCCACAATAAAGTCACTATCCATTTCACGAAAAATCATACCACCTGTTTCATCATCTTCCCAATTACATTTCATTATAGGAATTAAGGTAATCGTATCATTTTGCTTATACGAAACAAATAAATCGCGATTCAGGTATTGCCAGCCTGGTAAGGAAGCCACCGGCTGCAAATCACTATTATTTTTAGAAATGCCGGCTATAATATTTTTCACTTCCTCGGTTGGCGATAAAATATTGTTATTGCCCCAGAAAGCCGGATCAAAGGCAGTGGGCAGGTTTGCCACGATATTCTTTTTCTTCCACTCTTCTCTTTTTTCTATTTCTTTACTGATTGTTCTGTATAAATCCGTAAAAGCCAGCTCTATATTTATTGTAAGATCAAGATCCAGTTTTTTCTTCGGTTGTTTGTACAAGATAGTATATTCTGTTTCAGCATAGCTCATCACCCATTTATTATTTACACGCACAAAATCTACATGGCGTTTCCATCCTTTACGTTTAAAGTCTATGTTGAGGACATCCGCAAATATTTTATCAGAGCCTGCCAGGCTTTTAATATAAGGAGTTCCAACCGGGCTATTTACCACATCATATGTTACTACTGCATAATCTCCTTTTTCTATCAGTACATATCCCTTATCCAATGCTTCTTTCACGCCTGCGTTCTGGTCAAAACTAATATGATACAGCCATCTTCCGTCAAACTGTACCAGTGAATCAATTTTGTAATGAAACTTATTTATTTCTTTCAGGTTCAGGAAGGCAGGACTACCTGTAGCAAAACTATTTCCCGCGACAGCTTGCGGGCCACCACCCGGATGAAAATCTTCAAACAATCGGGTATAGGAAACATCTTCTTTGCTCCTGCCCTTTTCTAATTTCAGTTTATAATCTTTTGAAGCAGGATAGTATTGTGCCACAAACACAGCCTCAGACACAGAAAAATAATGTTCCCGGTCTTTTACTATTTCCATGTAAAAGCCTTTATTCTCAAAATTTTCCTGCGGTTGGTTTACTGAAAGGTTTGCAATCGCCTTCCTGATTACATCTAATGCAGTAAACGGGTTTACCACAACTTCCGGCAGTTCAGCAGTAGCAATATTTAACCTAACCTCTAATACTGATGCATCATTCAATTTATCATTCAAAAATGTTTTTGAATAATGCCCGACCATGGACACCCGCATGGAATCAATCATTGTACCTGTAGGAATTATAAACTTTCCTTCTTTATTTGCAAGCAGCCCGGTAACTTTCCCCGCATGATATATCGCAATGCTTGCACCTGGTAATATTTCATTCGAATTACTACTCAATACTATTCCGGGTAGTTCGTTAGTTGTTTGCCCGGAAACAATTCCGGATAAAAAGAAGAAAATTACAGGCAGATACCGTTTCATTAAAAAGTATTTCCTGTTTAAACGTATTTGCGTGTATTTCGTTACATCATTTATGGATTCAACCTCTGCATGTGTTCCCGTTCCAAATTTAATAAAAATATCGGCCTGTAACGCCCCCACCTTGTCTCCTGACCAGCGGGATTATACATCCAAATTTAGTTTCCCGAAAAATGCGTCAACATTCCGAAACTATTACTTCCATCTTATAGAACCTGGCAGATGAATAATGATAATTTTCAGGTACATCACATAATCCTGCTCTTACGGGATTATAATGCATGTATTCCAGTTTTTGAAAAAAATTAATTGGAAGATGTATTATTAAATCAGAATCGGCTAAAATGAGTGGGCCGTTGGTCGGAGACCAGAAATCGAAGGCTGAATGAACGCTGCTGTCGCCTTTTACGGGTAATACTTTACAGGATGAAGGTATAACCGGTACTCCCGTTACCTTTCTTCCAGGCGTAAATGGGTAACACCATATTTACCAAATTCCTCGATGTATTTTGCCTGTAATGTTTTAAGGTCGGCCAGTAGCACGGGATCATTTACGATCGTTTCTGATGCAAGTTTACCATGTTTTTCTACAAAATCCCTGTCAGCAAGGCTATAAGGCAAGTGCTCCTGTAATACGGAGAGCTCTGCCAAGTCTGTCAGCACTTCCATTTCGTCATACATATCCAGTGACATAGCAAAAGGGGTTAAATCATCCCCTTGCATTTCCTCAAAGAAATTTGTTTCCGGCAGCTCATGAAATCCTTTTTCGCACACAGTGCCATAAATTTTATGTACCGTATCAATATCGTCGTACTCAAAGCTTAAAAATGTAGATTGAGCCATAAACAGCATCCTGGTAAGCACAAGATATTCCTCTTCATTAAATGTAAGGGTAAGCTTTTTCATAAATGGTAATTATTGGCTTACACTAAAATAGTAAAATTTATTTTATAACAGGCAGGCATACCCGCGAATGAATTTTTGGTGGATTAAGAGGGTGGTTAAGGTAGCGTCAAAATTTTACGGTTGGCTGGTGTTCCCCATATTTCCAAACTAATAATCAATTGCGCAATAAGAGCCCTCGCCTGGTTACGCGTAATGGCGGAAGTATGAGGCTGAGTCTGAAGCCAGGCCAACTAGTGCCTGGTTTGGCTAACCCCATCATGGTCGGGACCACCACTGTTTATAATAAAGCTTATTACACCTAAGCATGCATCGCTCTTTTCTGTAGCACAAGAAGGCTACCCCACTTGCCCGCTCCTCATTCTTGCGCCAATGCAAGCTTCTTTTATATGCTTGGACTAATTGGAGCAATTAATAAATTAGGTATTAATCAATTTAATTTAAGAAAAATGTCCTTTTCACATAATATATTGATTGAGTTTCCATCTTCACATATTACTTCCGCCAGTGTTGGTGTTCCACTTTTGCATCTTTTAAATCACGAAACCTGTAACGCCCCCGCCTGGTCTCCGACCTGCGGGAGTATTTACTCACTCTCTTTATCCTGCAAAATGTTTCAACATTCCAAAATCGTTTGTTCCATCAACATAATATCTCGCGGACGAATAATGATAATCTTCCGGTGTTTCACAGAACCCTGCCTGTACAGGATTGTAGTGTATGTATTCTAACTTTTGTATGAACATCTTTTTATTAAGCAACTCAATACTTAAGGGTTCTCTTTTCCATACCTGGTAATCCCGATCGTCCTTATTTAAGCGATGCATGCAAATCTTTATCATCTTCAACAAGCGAAAGTAATAATTGCCGTGCAGTAAATTTCATAAACGAAGCCTAGTTTTGTGTCGGCGTATCCTTGTAATTATTATTTGCAAGTACAGGCTTCCATTCATTAATTGTAGCTGTAAAATAATTTACAGGATAGCGTAAATATTCTTCCTTCATTTTACTAATCTATAAAATTAATTGGAAGAAATCGCGTAAAGGAAAAGTTCAATTCATTATGATG